>CAYQEW010000053.1:0-10493 GCA_964416605.1 uncultured Bacteriovoracaceae bacterium
ATCCATGCACTCATGACAACACGAATTGTAAAGACTGTAAGAACGCTAAGGATAAGAAATAATACCAATTATGTAAAACAACGGTCTACGTTGTCAAACTGCAACGAAACTGCCTGCGACGTGCAAGAAGCACGCCTCGGCATTTCGTTTTGTTTTCCTTGTATCCCATTATTTTACATAATTGGTAGAACGCTACTTCAGCAAACGAAGTAGCTCTTCTTTTAAAGAAGAATCAAGATGAGAAGACTTTAAGACTTCTTGTTTGTATTGTTTTAAATAATAATTTAGCTGCTCAGTACGGAGAAGATTTTTTTGAGCAAGTATTTGAGCAACTTCAAAATAGTGTTGAAAATAATAGATACCCATTTGGGCCATTTTATTTTTAAAGACAGAGGTTTCTGGTACCACTTCGTGAATAAAAGTAATAGGGACAATCTCTTTAAAGTACGTGCGCAGGTTTTGCGCGACCAGTAGATCGGCTTGGCCGTTATCTCCAATAAAAATAAAAAAAGAGTTAGGGTAAAGAGTAAAATACTCAGCAGCATTCGTTATTTTCTTTTGCGCCATTTTTTCTTTACTTAAAAAACCTTCTATATTCCCAGACAAAACAGATTTTTGTGCAAGCCCATAGTTCTTTAAGTCTAGATGGGTTTTGGCTTCCATGGCTTCGGGGCGTGCTGTTAAAAAAGTGATTTGTGATTTAAAAAAATGATAAAGAGTAAGTGCTCCAATATAGGGAATATGAAGAGGGTATATTTTATCATGAATTTTAGGTACGAAGGTGTCGTCGATATCGGATAGTAGGCGCAGCTCAGGTGCGGAATCTTCTTTGATTAAATGATTAAGAATGGTTTTTCTTAAAGTAGGATTATCGATATCAGAATAAATAAGACGATGAAGATCATTGCCATTTTCGGAAATATTTAAAATCTCCTTAAGCGAATCAAGAGACGCCCCGGAATATTTTAAAAATATTTGCGTTATCTCCACTTCATCGACAAGGGTTGTCTGGGATTTTGATAAACTTAAAATAAGCTGAGCGTCTTGTTTCGGAGACTGAGCAAAACTAAAAAACGAGAATATAAAGACAAGAATATAAAACATCGTGTAATTATTTCAAATCTTATTGGTATTGCCAAGGAATGTATTAGAATGACAGAATGCGTTTGATTGTTTGTCTTTTTCTTTTTCTGTGCTCAACTTCTCTTTGGGGAAATGAGCTGTGCGATAATATTTTTAGACAGTCTCAGAAATTATCGGATATTAAATCAGAAGTAAGATTGTATGAAAAATTAAATAAGTCCAATAAAGAATTATGGTCATTAGCACTAGATAAAAATATCGATTTGTGGACTAAATTAAAAACGATAAACGATGCTTTTGTTAATAAAACCTTGCTTCTTTTTTCCAGTTTAAATCAAAGTTATCATGTCAGAAAGTATTTACAGTATGTGGAAGTTTATTTGCTTGATCAAGGATGGAATGATTTTATGAGATTGAGAGATGATGGAAGTTTTTACTTAGACTTTTATGAAAGCAGTAAAAAAAAATTTCCTAATAATCCCATGGGAAATTATATTCGAAGGCTTATAAAAAAGACCCCAGTCACTCAAATTAACTTCACGGCGGATAACAACAAATATTTAGGTTTTTATAATAAAGAGAATAAATATATAACTCTAACTCATGAATCGGCGATCGATGAATTTATTTTAAACCACAGCAAGCAATCAAACTTACTTGAGACTTTAAACCATGAATTCAGGCATGCGTTTTATTATACGATAGTGAAGAGTCACTTAACGTCACTATCCTTAGAATTAAGATCATTTGACGCTAAAAAAATTCCCATTAAGGGTTACGAGAGTTTTCTTTCTTTGCAGGAGATTTATACTTACGCCAAAGATGCCCAGGCTTCGCTTGGTGTGCAAAAGATAACAGAGGCTCAAGAAAGTTTAAATAAAGCTATGGAGGTTTTATCCATTTTTCAAAAGGATGAATTAAAGATACAGCATGTTGATAGACTCGTTGCCCAAGAAAAGCTAGATGCATTTCAATCAGAAAATTTTTTAGAAGATGTTGCTTTCGTCATAAGACCCACTCTCTATAATCACAACAAAATAAGTAATATTGAAAAAACAAATAAGATTTTACTTCGTTTGAAAAAATTGGCAGAACGTTGTTCTAGTCTTTGGAAAGAATATTGTATAACTAAAAACCCAAATACGATGCGACAAATCATTCAAACAATAAATACATCTCTTGAAGATGAATTAAAAGAGACATTATGAAATCAAGCTTACTCTTATTACTAGCGGTTATTATTTGGGGATTTGGCTTTATTGCCACACGTTGGACATTCACTCTTTTTTCCGGAGATTGGTCTAATTTTTTGCGCTTCCTGTTGGCGAGTCTTGCTGTGACTCCCTATCTTGTTTGGTATCATAAAAAATGGCGCAAAAATGAAATAATGCTTTCGGCCTTAGGAGCTTTCTTTTTGTTTTTGGTTATGCATCTACAAACGATTGGTTTAGAGCTGACAACAGTTTCTAAATCAGGATTTATCACTACTCTCTATGTTTTGGTAACACCTTTTTTTGCTTATTTTATCGACCGAAAAAAAGTAGGGATGCTTTTTTGGATGGTTGTTCTTCTCTCGCTCGTGGGACTTGCCCTCCTTGTTAATTTAGAGTGGGATAATTTTAATCGCGGCGATTTTTACACTTTGTGTTGTGCGTTTTTTGGGGGAACTCATATTTATTATATTGGTAAAATTGAAAAAAAAATTCACTCCATTATGATTTTTAGTTTTTGGCAAATTATTTTTGCCACGCTTTATATTTTTCTCTTCGTTATTTTATTTTCCAAAACCTCAGAGTTTCATCTTATTCCCCAGATGATTCATTATCCTTTAGTGATGGCTGGATTTTTTTGTGTGTCAGTGCTTTCAACGATAGTGGCTTTCACGATTCAAATTATTGCGCAAAAAACGGTGCCTGCTCATGTGGCGGGTCTTCTCTTCTTACTAGAAGCGCCCTTTGCCACTTATTTTGGATGGTATTTTTTGAATGAAGGAGTCAGCTCCAAGCAAATACTTGGAGCGTGTTTATTGATCGGTTCGGTTTTTATTTATCAACGCTTATCTTCTAAAGTCTCGGTTCAATAGAGCAACTCGCATACCATGTGACACTGTAAGAACCACTCACTAAGTTAATGGCTGGAACACCAGAGTAGGAGAGATAGAGATCAGCATGCCCAGTAGCAGTATCATTTATAACAAGTGGTGATCCAAGGGGAACAGAAGGAGTGACATTACTTGCTTCATCGATCATTTTGAGATTACTGAAGCCAAAGGTGTAACTAGAGCTCGTGGCATGGCTTAAATGATCGGCGAAATCGAGAGTTGTATCAGTTTGATAGAGACTTGATTTAATTGTCCCTCCGACATTGGCAGTGTTGGTATTTTCATTGAGACGACCGATATACAGGTCGCTGGCAGAATTCACCAGGTCTAAATTGGAAGCAATTGGTTCTGGGCTAAAAATCATCTCACATTGTGGATCGACAGTAGACTGAAGCTCAATACTGTCTGAACTTGCTGCGAAAGAGTAAGTGCTACAAAAAATAAATGACAGCAATAGATAGTGTTTCATAGATCACTTCCTTTAACGATTATTATAAAGGATTAAGAGTATTTCGAATTATTTTTAATAAATAACAAGCGCTTAGGAATGCCTAAGCTCGCTCTGGGATTTCGTTTGAGTGCAAACTTTAAGAGGCTGCTTGTTTACTGCTTTTTACCAAGTTCAAAAAACTGAATGCCGAGGCAGTAAATGGAATCCTTGGTGTCTTCCTCGTAAGTCATTTGTACATTGAAGTCTTTTTTAAATTTTTCTAAAATCTCTTGGGCTGCTTTTATTTTTTTGGAACTAATATTCATTAAAGTGCTTGCGAAGTAGCGTTCTTCAATGGGAGTGTTTTCTAATTTATTTAAGGATTTTTCAATGAATTGCTTATTGATATTGCGACCCGATTTATTCGGTGTGCCACTCTTGGAATAGACTACAGAATCTTTAGGGTAATAATAACCGCCCATATCCTGAATAAAACCCACATGAAGGAGTTTCGCCAGTGATTCTTTTACTTCCTCAACGCTTACCCCTAAATAATGAGCAACATCTTGTGGAGGTTTTTGAGGACTTATTCTAAAAAGAAAAGCAGCTTCTCGCACAGCATGATCAAGCCAGTTATTAAGTAAGAATAACTCATTGTGCCCTAGCTTTTCGGCGGTTTTTTGAAGACGCTCAAGAACTCTCATGCGAGCTTGTTCTCTTTGCAGAACACTTCTTCCGTGTTTCATTTGCACAAGATCTAGAAAATGCATTGATTCAATTTGTTTTTTGAAAAGAATGGAACAAATTTTCTGAGCACTTTCTTTACTGGGCCCTCTTTGATTATTAAAGATTCTGCTAATACCAGAGGTATTCATGTGTAGATCTTCTGCAAAACAAGACAGTGAGTAATTATAATTTTTTTGAGTGCGCAAAAAATAAAGGTCTTTTAAAAAAAGAATGTAGTTTTGATATTCTAATATATTGATCATGAAAATGTTATCGGCGTACTTAAAAACAATATTAAAAATCTGATCTGACAACAACTGACAAAAAGTGATGCTATCCATTAGGTTTATTTGCAGTTATGTCCGATAATAGAATTGTAAATAGCGAGGAGTGCAAATATGAATTTAAAATGGAGCGTGTTGTTAATTTTTTTTCTGAGTGCTTGTGGAGTTCAGATAAAAAATAAAAATGCATTAGACGCTACGGGTGAATTTACTGGAAGTAATTTTAATTTCACAGGAACAGGAATTGGCAATCATGTTAATTCAACGAATCTTCTTTGGGCTTGGAACTTTAAATTAAATAATGCTGCGACGAATCTTAATTGTGATACGAATGCCGATATTGCTTCAAGCGGTGCAACATACACGTCTTCAACGTCTTCAACATGTACGCCCTCTTATGCTTTGAGCGGCACGAGCCAAAGTCCGGTATTAACTCCTACAGTGTCAGGACCTGTTACGGTGACTTATACTGTCACTTTGACAGACCCAACGGGAGCAGTGGCTCCGCAAAGTGTGAGTGGTACCGTAACCTCGACGGGAGGAGGGATTGCTACTTGTACCGCGGAATGGGGCCATCCAACAGCTCTTTGGGGGAGCTGCAATTGGCAGCCTTAATAATAAACTATAGATAGAAAATATATTTACATAGGAGGAACGTATGCGAAAAAAAATAGGCAAGATTTTAAAAACAGGTTGGAGTGCCAATAAAATTGCACTCGCTTTGGTTATTTCAGGTGGTTTGATGTATGGAGTTAATTTTACGATTAGTAATATTTTTACTAATGGTACACCTATTAGTGCTAGTCAGGTGAATCAAAACTTTGCAGACATTGCATCTGCGGTTAATGATTTAAGAGAAACTCAGGATAGAATTGTTTTGGCAGCTAGATTTACCAATTCAGTAACGGATGTTTGTTCGATGGATGTTAATAATAAAAATGTTCCTTTTGATACAGTTGTTATTGATAAATACTCTGCTTATAATTCAACACTCCATGAGTTTACAGTTCCTGTTGCAGGTTTTTATAAGGTGCGTGCTAATTTAGAAGAAACTTATTCTCAAATCTCTTGTGATAAAGATGGTCTCAATTGTGTGACTTCTCAAATTACAGAACCAGTTAATTTAGAATTTGTGATTGCAGGTAAACTTTATACTATTGGCAATGATGGAACCAATGAGACACGTATCACCAAAAATGAAGAACTCATGTTTTATCTTAATGCAGGAGATAAAATTAAAACTCAATTTAATATTTATGGGGATAATATTTTTGCTGATAGCAATTGTGCTACGAAAAATTTTACTCCGAAAAGAGGTTATCTGATTATTAATAAATTAGCTGATTAGTTTTTATAAGCAGCTGTTTTTTAGACGGCTGCTTGATTTTCTTCGATGTAAAGTTCAGATTTAAGAGTCTCATTTGCCCAAGCCACAAAAGCATCATCGTGCTGATACATGGTAATAGTTTCCCACGGACAATCTTGAGAACAGTTTTGACAGCCAATGCAACGAGCTAAATCGATTTCCACTTTTTGATTGAAGCTTGGATTAAGTGGATCCGGGCCCGCAACCAGTTCAATGGAGTCCACAGGGCATCCCGCGATACATACCTCACAACCAGTACAGCCTGACTGATGAACAACTGCAATGAGCTTGGGTGGTTTTTTCCCTTTGCGCAGTGGTTTTAATCTCGCCCCATGATGAGGATTTTCAATAAGTATTTTTGGTTCACTCATGGGGGTAGTATATATGAAAATGGGGAAATCTCAAAGATTATTGGCCTTGATAAAAATGATACGTTAAATAAGAGCTATATAATTGAAGGATTTTTTATGAAAATACTCAGATTTGTCACTGCCGCGAGTCTCTTTGATGGACACGATGTCTCGATTAATATTATGCGCCGAATTCTCCAGTCCAAAGGAGTTGAGGTCATTCATTTGGGTCATAACCGCTCTGCCCTAGAAGTTGTTGATGCGGCTCTGTGTGAGGACGCCGATGCCGTGGCCATTAGCTCTTATCAGGGGGGTCATATGGAGTATTTTAAGTACGTGAGAGAGCTTCTTGATCAAAAAGGAGGCGCTCATATTAAAATTTTTGGAGGAGGAGGAGGCGTTATCACGCCCAAGGAAATTGCTCTCCTAGAGTCTCAGGGAATCGATAAAATTTACTCGCCCAAAGACGGTATGAAATTAGGTCTAGAGGGAATTATTCAGGACATGATGGATAAGGCGAGCCTTGTGCAAGCACAGCCCATTCAGGAAAAATCCCATTACTCTAAATATGAATTGGGCCACATTATATCTTTTATTGAAAATCAGGGCGAAATTCCCGTGGGTTATAATGATACAAAAAAGACTCCTGTGCTGGGAATAACAGGAACAGGAGGAGCGGGTAAATCTTCTCTGATCGATGAACTTCTTCTGCGTTTTGCTCGCATTTTTCCTGAAAAAAAATTAGCACTTTTATCTATTGATCCGACCAAAAAGAAAACGCAAGGCGCTCTCTTGGGCGATCGAATTCGTTTGGGAGATACGACATCCCCTCATTTCTATGTGCGTTCTTTGGCAACCAGGGATTCTGGTTCAGAACTCTCTCCGCAAACGCAAAAGGTAATTCGTTTTCTGAAGGGACAGGATTTTGATTTGATCATTGTGGAAACTTCAGGTATCGGCCAAGCAAGTGATGCCATTACTCAAGTGGCAGATAAATGTCTTTATGTCATGACACCAGAATATGGAGCAGCGACTCAACTCGAAAAAATTGAGATGCTCGAAACCGCTGATTTTATAGCGCTCAATAAATTTGAGAAAGCTAGATCAGAAGATGCTTTGCGCGATATCACCAAACAGTATCAAAGAAATCACAAATTATTTGGCAGTAAATCTGTTGATAATTTCCCGATCTATGCGACGATGGCCTCACGCTTTAACGACTTAGGGATCAATGCACTGTTTAGCGATGTGATGCAAGCTTTTGGTTTTGAAATATCCACAAGCCTTGAGTGTCTAAAAGGAGAGCGAGAAAAAAAGATGATTATTCCCGCCAGTCAAACGCAGTATCTGCAAATAATTGCGCACACTGTGAGATTCTACAATCAGAAAATAAATCACAATGCGAGAGCATTAAAACGACTTACGGCCTATGAGCAAGTGGCAGAGGAAACTGGAAATAATGAAGTACTCACTCTCCAAAAAGAAATCGCCCAATCAATTGATCCAAGTGTTTTTGATGTACTCAAAAAAATGCAACAGGTGGCATCAAGTTATCAGCAAGGCGTTTTCTCCTATGAAGTGCGCGGCAAAAAAATAAATGTGCAAACCAAATATGAATCGCTTTCTCATTCACTGATCAATAGGGTAGCCCTTCCTCACTTTTTCAGTACCGCTGATGAATATGCTTTTTATGCGAAGGAAAATTTACCAGGATATTTTCCTTTTGCGGCGGGAACTTTTCCTTTTAAAAGAAATGATGAAGAGCCTAAAAGACAATTTGCAGGAGAGGGTGGACCTCTTCGCACCAATAAACGTTTTCATTATTTATGTGAAGGCGATGAATCGAAAAGACTTTCTACCGCGTTTGATTCGGTGACCCTGTACGGCGAGGATCCCGCTGTTCGCCCCGATATATTTGGCAAAATAGGAGAGTCGGGAGTAAGCATTGCAACGCTCGATGATATGAAAGATCTTTTTAAAGGTTTTGATTTAACGGATCCCAAAACCAGTGTTTCTAAAACGATCAATGGGCCCGCAGCCATTATTCTCGCGATGTTTATGAATGCAGCCATTGAGCAAAAGTTAGAAGGGGCACAGTTAGAAGAGAGCGCGCAAAGAATAGCGATCATGCAGAGTGTGCGCGGCACAGTGCAAGCGGATATTCTCAAAGAAGATCAAGCACAAAATACCTGTATTTTTTCTTTAGAGTTCGCTTTAAAACTCATGGGAGATGTTCAAGAATATTTTTATCAAAATAAAATTAAAAATTATTATACGGTTTCCATTAGTGGGTATCATATCGCCGAAGCAGGCGCTAATCCGATTACACAGCTTGCCTTAACTCTGAGCAATGGTTTTACTTATGTGGAGTATTATCTTTCACGTGGAATGAAGATTGATGATTTTGCCGAAAATCTTTCCTTCTTTTTTTCCAATGGCCTTGATCCTGAATACTCAGTGATTGGGCGAGTGGCGCGAAAAATTTGGGCGGTGACGATGAGAGATAAATATGGCGCGAGTGAGAAATCACAAAAATTAAAATACCATATCCAAACATCTGGTCGCTCTCTTCATGCTCAGGAAATAGATTTCAACGATATTAGAACAACTCTTCAGGCATTTTTGGCACTGAGTGATAATTGCAATTCTCTTCACACCAATGCCTATGATGAGGCTATAACGACTCCAACGGAAGAAAGTGTGAGACGCGCCATGGCGATACAAATGATTATTAATCGTGAATTTGGTCTGAATAAATCAGATAATCCAATGCAAGGATCTTTTTTACTGAGTGAGCTTTGTGATATCGTGGAAGAAGCCGTCCTCAAAGAGTTTGAGGCGATTTCGGCAAAAGGCGGAGTACTCGGAGCCATGGAGAGCCAGTACCAACGCGGTAAAATTCAAGATGAATCCCATCACTATGAAATGCTTAAAGATTCGGGAGAGCTTCCGATTATTGGGGTGAATACTTATATTTCACCAAGTGTTGATCAGGATATGGATAAAGAAATTGAACTGAGCAGGGCAAGTGACTCTGAAAAGAATGAGCAGATTGAGCGCCTGAGAAATTTTCATAAAAAGCATGAAGATAAATCTTCCTTCTATCTACAACGATTAGAAGAAGTGGCCCTGTGCAATGAAAATATTTTTGCAGAACTCATAAACACCACACGTTATTGTTCTTTGGGGCAAATCACGCAAACCCTTTATAAAGTGGGCGGACGATATAGGAGAAATGTCTAATGAAAATTTATACAAAAACTGGCGATCATGGCGAAACCTCTCTCTTGGGAGGAACACGAGTTTTGAAGTCCCATGATTTAATCGATGCTTATGGTGATTTAGATGAACTCAATTCTTTTGTCGGTTTTGCGCTCACCGCTTTTCCTGATTCTTGGCAGCATGAAAAAAAACTTTTTGAAAGTATTCAAGTCAATCTTTTTATTTTAGGTAGCCAATTAGCTTGTGAAAAAGAAAAACGTGCGCTCTTTAAATTAAAAACGATTGAAGAGACTGAGATTCAAAATCTAGAAAATGAAATAGATAAAATGACCAAAGAACTAGAGCCTCTTAAAAATTTTATTTTACCTGGAGGATCAGAAGTCGCTTCCAGAATTCATTTGTGCCGCACCATTACCAGAAGAGTGGAGCGCAAAGTGATTGCTTCTTTTGATGAAAGCAATCAGCCTGAAAATAGCGTGATTTACCTCAATCGCTTGAGCGATTATTTTTTTTGCTTTGCGCGCTTTGCCAACCATCAAATGGGAGTAGCAGACATTCTTTGGGTTTAAAATTTAGGGTATCAGAACAACGTCACCTAGGCGCCATTCAGTGTACCCCATTCCTAATTCAAAAAGTCTTTTCCCCGCTTCATCGTAAATAATACCATCTGGTCTCAGTTCAAAACGATAGGTTGTTGAGTTCGATGTCGATTTAACTCCACTGCCAAAATCGACATCAAGACCAATATCCATGGTGACTGTGTACCAACCATCAGTCGTTATTTTAAGAGAAGTGTCTCCTGATACTGCGGCATAAGCTCCGACAACCTCAAATCCATCGACATCGGTATTAAGAATAGAGAAATTATCGGCTTCGCGAGTGATGGTGATTTTTTTTGAAGTAATTGTGTATCCGCTTGGAGCAGTGGAGC
>CAYQEW010000054.1:0-10341 GCA_964416605.1 uncultured Bacteriovoracaceae bacterium
ATACGATCTTGAATCCTTTTTATGCGCCAATCTAAATGAGCTATTTTTTAAATACCCCATCTTTTTCAACTCACTATAATCAGATTTTAAAGAAGTATAAAAAAAAGAAAAATGAGAATAACACCAACGATAATATATCTTTTTGAAAACATTTGAACCTTTAAAAGATTTACTGGTTGCTGCAAAAAGAATAAGCGTTCTTTGCTTACCTAATTCTATAGCTTCAGGGAAAAAGTCATAGCGTACCAAACAGATTTTAGGTGCGGTTAAAAAATAAGCTGGATTATTGCGATGGGACCAAGGAAGATAACTCAGAATAGGATATCTAAATAGACGTATTTGATTAGGAAAATCTTGTTGTAGTACTTTACATCCATTCTCAACACTTGGAGAAGTAAAGCAAATTTCAACACATGCACCATCAATGAGAAACATTTTTAGAAGTGCGTAAACTTGCTCAAGCTCACCCACACTCGATATCTGAAAAGCTATTTCTGCATTCCAGTCAGAAATATTTAAAAATTTATTTTGAGCTTCAAATTCAATTCTTTTTTTCAAAAAAGGAAAGATTGTTGGTGCAAACCAATAAATAAAAGGAAATAAAATGAAACGAGTTATTTTATAAAGAATCATATACTTAATTGATCGTGAATAGACGTCCAAACATATTCTGCACCAATACCTGTCATACAGATTTGTTCAGCAAAGAGACATTTCCCTTTTCCAGTGGTCGTACAAGGTTTACATTTTAGATGATCGAGAGAAATATACCGTGATTTTTTTAAATGGGGAGTAAATCCTAGCAAAGGCGATGTGGGGCCATAAAGGCTTACAACCGGTGTTCCCTGTGTTTCTGCAAGATGTGCTAATCCTGAATCATTGCCAATAAGCAAATGACTATATCGAAGGATTGAAGGAAGTTCTGATAATTGAGTTTTTCCTCGAAGATTCATAACGCGATCCGAATTTATTTCTAAAGCGATTTGATCAATAAAGAAATCCTCTTTAGAACCCAATAAAACAATTTTAAAATGACTTTTTTGTAAAATAATAAGTGCCAATTGGGTAAAGCTTTTACTGGGCCACATTTTCAAATCAGTACTTGCGGAAGGAGCAAAGCAAATATAAGAAAAATTAAACTTATCTTCTAGCAACGTAAAGCTGCTGGAAATACTTGTGACTTGATCTTTATGCAATGTCTGCAAATTAAATTGCTCTTTTAGGAAGAGACTAAGAGATTCGCGATCATAGTCCTTCTCAAAAATTTTAGTTAAATCAAAAATTTGTCTTTCACAATAAATCTCATGGGAAAGAAACCGCTTTATTTTAAAGGTTTTAAATAAAAAACGAGGAATATTTCTTTTGTCTAAAGTGATTCGAGGAATTGTTGGGAAAAGAATTTTTAATATTTTAGCGCGAAGAGTGTCATGTAAATCAATCACCAGATCAATTTTGCGTCTCTTCTCGATCTCTTTAAATTGTCTATAAAAATCCCATTTATTCTTCCGATCAAATGAATGTAAATCGTCTAAGACTGGATGACCCTCAAATAAAGAAACAAATTCTGAACTAGTAAAAAAAGTAATATGAACGTCTTTGTCCAAAATTGTTTTTAACCATGCCATCACGGGACTTTGGAGCAAAATATCGCCTAGACTAGAGAAACGAATAAGAACAATATGAAATTTTTTACTTGCCATGAATAAGTTGTGCGTAGTCTTTTGCCATATAGGTCAAAATCAGACTTGCCCCCGCTCGCCTCATACTGGTTAAAACTTCCACCATGATGTCATTGTAGCTAAGCATATTCTTCTCACTGGCAGCCTTAATCATTGAATATTCTCCACTGACATTGTAACAAGCAATGGGAATGTCAAAATTTTGCTTGAGTCTATAAATGATATCAAGATAGGAAAGAGCCGGCTTTACCATTAATATATCCGCTCCTTCTTCATAATCGAGTAAAGCTTCATGCAAAGCTTCATTGGCATTTCGATAGTCCATTTGATAAGTTTTTTTATCTCCTTTTCTAGGAGCTGAAGAAAGAGCATCTCTAAAAGGTCCATAGAAGGCAGATGCGTATTTAGCGGTATAGGATATAATTGAAACGTCTTTATAATTATTGTCGTCTAAAGCCATTCTAATTCTTCGAACGCGCCCATCCATCATATCAGAAGGGCCGATACAATCAAATCCTGCTTTTGCTTGCAACAAAGACATTTGCACAAGCACCTCAATTGTTTCATCATTTAAAACTTTGCCCGTCTCTGAACAAACGAGTCCATCATGGCCATGAGTTGTATAAGGGTCTAAAGCCACATCACTAATAAGATAACTTTCAGGAAATTTTTCTTTAATTATTGTAACCGCTTTATAATAAAAATTGTTTTCATCTAGTGCGTAACTTGCTGTTAGATTTTTATGCTTATCATGAATAACAGGAAAAATAACAAAACTCTTTATACCTAATTTCAAAAGCTCTTCGATCTCCAAAATGAGCTGATCGAGAGAAAAGCGAAACTGACCTGGCATGGTTTCAATCGCAACCTTTTGATTCGTACCATCTAAGAGAAAAAGAGGTTGAATTAAATGAGAAAGATTTAAGCTTGTCTCACTCACTGCCTCTCTAATCGTTTTAGAAATTCTCAATCTTCTAGGTCGATGAGTCATATATTATCCTTTTAATTTTTGAATTCTTAAAAAAGCCTGAGCATAGAGCTCAATTTGTTTTAGCATAGAAGTTAGGCCATTTGATCTATTAAGAGATAAGTGTTGAGTAATGCCTATATTTTTTAAAAAATCTCCTCGGTAAGACAAAATCTCTTCCGGAGAAAATCCTGAATAGACATCTACCAAAAGAGCAATGATGCCCTTTACTAAAAGAGAATCGCTATCTGCATTAAAATAAAGTTTTCCTTCATTAAAAGAAGGATAAAGCCATACCTGAGACTGACAACCATTAATCTTATATGAATCAACTTTAAACTCTTCCGCCAAAACAGGTAAGCGTTTGCCCTGCGCGATCATTTCACGATATTTATCTTCCCAAGAAGTAAACTGATTATAATGAGACTCAATCTCATGAGCTTTTGCTTCAAGACTTAATAGCATTCATTAGCCCCTTTTTTTAATAGAAACTATACTAATTTAACCACTAAAGACAAGAATATAAAAATAGGTATAATATATTTAGAGGTAAGGTGAGAATTATGGAAGAATTACATCATTTAGAAATATTATCAGAAGCAGAAGTTGATTCTGGTACTATAGCGCTAAAAGATATACTTTTGATTTATATTCCAAATCAGGTCTATGGACCTTACTATGCTCCCAATCTAGAAAATATCATTAACAAGAGTCCTAATCTTTTTAAAGAATCACTTATCTCTTCTCTTGCCGATTCGCAGTGGGTTCCTTTATTTGAATTCCCTCTTTTTCAAAAAAGATCGGAGCATACGATAATACACCCTCTTGAAGGAAGTAATTTTAAATATCTTTTGAATGGCCAGATTATGGGGCCCTTTCCTATGGAAAAGCTTGAGGATTTTGTACATAATAAAACACTCAGCTACGGCACCGATATTTCAATGGATAACTGCCATACTTGGCATAAAGTCTATGAGATTGATGGATTTGACAGACGTCAGGAAAAACTCACTCCTCCTGTTAACCCTCCTGAAATTGACTTACTTTCATCCTCTCAGAAAAAAATTCTAAGCAATATTAAGGTAAAAATAAAGGGCTCGGATGTTGAGGATTCTCAACTTGTTATGCTGGCAAATGCACGAAAGAAAAAAGAAAAAAACATAGAGGAAGGTGATACTCTCACTCAGTTTGAACAAAATAAGGGTATTAAAAATACCTCTCACCGCAAATATCTTTTCCTTATCTCCTTTCTTTTAGTGGGAGTTCTTGCCTTGGGAACATTTGGCATTTTTCATCAAAATTCAAACGAACCTGAAAACAAAAAAATAGTAAAAAAGGAAAAACCTTTTATCAATAAAAATGAAAATCAAGGTTTACCCGAAACAAGTAAGCCTATTATGCAACGCTTCCCAAGCCGCTATTCTGAAAATCATTTAAGTGATTCTCAGCCTGATAATCTCGTTGAATCAAGAGCCTCTCGAAGAAATCGAAGACGATTTGATCAAAATAATGAAGTTGAGGTAGACAGTCGCATGACAAAAGAGTCAGATTCAAGTCCCCCAACAGAAGAATACATTGGGCCTGACAGTGACCCAGGAATAAGTACTTACGATGAACCAGTTTACAATCGCTTTGATGATTCTGAGTCTGATATGTACGATGAGAACGGGAACTACACGAGAGATGGCACACTAGATTCATTAGAATAATTTTGCTATATTCTGCCAATGCAAAAAATTGACACCAGTGCCTTCATTCCTTTTCCAGTACATCCTACAAGTGCCGTTATAAGCTTTGAAGGAATCGATGGTTCAGGTAAAACTACTCAAATTTCTCTTTTAAAAAATTATTTAGAAAGTTTAGGAAAATCTGTTCAAATACTGAGGGAACCTGGAGCAAGCTCCTTAGGCGAATCCATTCGATCACTTATTCTTAATTCAAAAAAATCAATTGATCCATTGTCCGAAATGTTTTTGTTTCTTGCGTCTCGAAATGAAAATATTATTTCTAATATTCTGCCAATGTGTAAGGCTCCCGATACTATTGTTATTTTAGATAGATTTATCGATAGTACTCTCGCCTACCAAGCAAACGAAATATTGCTCATGGAGACGATTTTAAAGGCACACTCCCTTCCTCCTCTCAATCATGTTCCGAATATAACTTTCTATTTAGATTTTTCCAGTGATAAATCATACGCTCGAAGACTTGCTCGCAATGAAGCTCCGGATTATTTTGAATCAAAAGCTCATTCTTTTTTAGCGCTTGTTCGAAATAATTATCTCTATCTAACTTCTCTTTTTCCAAATCGCATCAAACTTATTGATGCTGACGATACAATTGATTCAATTCATCAAAAAATCATAAATAGCATACAACTATGAATCCTATTTTAGAAATCTTAAGTCAAAAATATCAGTCACTCACACTTCCTTCTCCTCTAAAGCTGACCTTTGATACAATTCAATGTGATGATCTTGAAGCCTTTCTCCAACAATTAATGCCTAAAAGTAGCAGGGCAAACCATCCTGATTTCTTACAAATTACGCCTAATGATAAAAATAAATATGTTACCGATGACTTTAATGAGCTTTATTCTTTTGCATCTTCTGCGCCAATCCAAAGCTCTCAAAAAATAGTTCTCATATATAATCCCGAGCTCATTTCGGAGATCATTAATAATAAAATTTTGAAAATATTAGAAGAACACCACCCCCAATGTAAAATTATACTTCTCTCTCAGAGCAATCAGGCGCTCCTTCCAACTATTAATTCAAGATGCATTTCATTTAATTTAAAGTCTCACTCGGATCAAGTAAAAGAATCTCAAAAAATAGATAATTTTAAAGAATTTCAAGACTTTCTCTCTCAAAATGATAAAAAAAACAATAGTTTATCTTTTTTATTAGAACATTACGAACAAAATACGGATATCGGACACCTTCAAATTAAATCCCTGCTTAATTTCATCCGATGGAATCAAGACATTTTACCTTTTAATCCACCTAAAGGAGGGATAGAAGTCTTAATGTGGGAGATATATCTCAAAGGTATCAGCTCTCCTCACTAGACATGCTTAAAGATTAGTTGGTATTCTATTCTCTAATTAATAAGGATAATAGTGGAATTAGAAGATAATAGAGAAAATAAATATAATTTTAAGAATGGAGAAATTCTCTCCTTTGTGAGAGTGAGATTTGCCGGTCAAGCAAATTCATTGCCCTTCTATGTCGGTAAAAGTAATTTTAAATATGGGGAAAAAGTTCTCGCAATGAGTGATCGAGGAATGACCGTTGGTTATATTAACTCCTTTCCTTACCCCGTAGCCTTTAAAGAAGATTTATTACCTATTAAAACAATTAAACGCAGCGCGACTGAAGAAGATATTAAATTACAAATTGAAACTTACCATAAAGAAAAAGAGTACGAAGTTCTTTGTAAAAATCTTATTGAGAAATACAATCTAGATATGAACTTAACTCATGTTGAATTCACACAATACGGTAAAAAAGTCGTTTTTTATTTTATCGCCCCTGAAAGAATTGATTTCAGAGATTTAGTTAAAGATTTAGTGGGTGAAATAAAACTGCGTATTGAGCTAAGACAGATCTCTTTGCGAGATAGATCTGCTGCCATAGGCGGGATCGGCTCTTGCGGTCGTCAACTTTGTTGCTCTTCTTTTCTTGCAAAATATGGCCAAGTCAATTTGAAAATGGCTAAAACTCAAGACCTGTCACTTAATTTTTCGAAATTAAATGGCGTTTGTGGACAAATCAAGTGTTGTATTAAATATGAAAATGAAGTTTATCAACATAAATCCTCCCTGCTTCCTGAAATCAAATCAATCATAAAAACTAAACAAGGCGACATTGTTCGCGTTGATAAGCACTATACTCTATCTTAAGAATTTGAAGGTTTAGCATCTGATGGAGTGAGGCGCAAATACGTAGCTGAAGAATTTTTAGAGAATATGCCTGCAAACTATGTTTTCCCCAATCAATTTGATCATATCTCTGATGAAACAGCCAATGTAATTGGAGCTGATGAAAAATTAATTCAAAGCCAACAACGCAATCAAGCTGAAATTGAACAAATCAATATTGAAGCACAAAAAGCAGGAAAAAAAATTTTTGAAGAACATAAAAGATATCTAGATGAAATTTTACCCGATAGACACAATGACGATGGAGGCGAATAAATATGGCTCATCATATTGCAATTATTGAAGACGAAAAAGAATTTAGCACTCTTCTTTCAGAGTATTTAACCGACAACTCTTTGGCAGTCTCAACCTATCCAAATGCTGAAGATTTTTTATTTGATTTTAACCAAAAGAAACCTTTCGATGCCGTCATTATTGACTGGAGGCTACCTGGAATGAGTGGAATTGAGCTTATTGGAAAAATAAGATTAACCAAAGAGCTTCTCCCTATCTTTATGTCTACCGCAAATAATTTAAAAGAAGATGTCTTATGCGGCTTAAATGCTGGCGCAGATGATTACTTGCAAAAACCTTATAATTTTGAAGAACTGTATCAACGTTTAAAAAATGCCCTTAACAAATATGACAAAGTAAAATCAAAAGATACATTAAATGAAATTGAGATTATATCAGAGGGCCTACTCCTTATAAAAAATGATATAAAAATTTCTTTGACTGCAAAAGAGTTTTTTATTGCTTGCTGTTTACTTGAAAAGAAAGGTCAGATTGTCTCAAGAGATGATTTACTGCACTACATCTATCAAGGAGAAGAAAGCAAGATTATTTCAAGAAATATAGACGTTCATATTGTTTCTCTTCGAAAAAAAATAAACACTATCGGTCTTGAAATTGAAACGGCTCGAGGAATAGGTTACCGAATTCGGTAACCTAAAAACTTAGGTTCTTAATATTTTTGCCAATTCTGGTAAGTTTAAAATCTGGAATAAAATAATCACCAAAAGAAACGGAGAATAAAACTCTTATTGCTTGGCCTTTGATATAGGAATGAGGTACAAATCCCCAAAAACGACTATCAAGACTATTATCGCGATTATCTCCCATCATAAAATACATGCCTGTTGGAACGGTCATTTTTTTATACATAGGTCTAAAATAGAGAGGAATTCTTTGCACTTTAAATTTATTATCACTTAAAGACTCGTAGTAATAAAAAATATCCTGATCCTTAGCAAGCTCTTCTCTTAATTTAATACGATCCATTCCATCAGCAAAAACTTCTTTGCCGTTCACTTTTAAAATACCATCCACTATTTCTAATTCATCTCCTGGAACTCCTACGCATCTTTTCACAAAATCAATTGAAGGATCCACCGGATATTGAAAAACAACAATATCACCCTTTTTAGGAGTTGCTATTTCAAATAAGACACTATTGGTAAACGGGATTTTAAAGCGATAAGCAAGTTTATTGACGATAATGTTATCCCCAATTTCGATCGTTGGAATCATTGAGCCCGTAGGAACACGGTAATGGTCAATAAAACTCCAACGAATAACAAACAACAAAAATAAAAAAACAAAAAAACTGCGATTTTTTTTTATATAGTCTTTTGCCCAACTAAACAGATTCATTTAAAATCCTTGATATTTTTTCCTTGATCATAATAGCTTTGTCCTGTTTTAACAATAAAGCCCCCACCTAGGCAAATATCGTCTTGATAAAATACAATGGATTGCCCTGGAGTAATGGCTCGTTGAGGTTTTGCAAAAACAACCTTCCAATGAGTATTTTCATAAAATAATTCACAGGCTTGATCTGCTTGCCGATAGCGGATTTTAGCATGGCATCTTAAAGGTATTGCAGGCTTCTCTACGAGCCAGTGAATGTCATCCAAATAAAGATCATCCGCATAAAGAGCGCTATGTTCTTCTCCTCGTGCAACAAAAACATTGGCACTTGCCTTGTCTTTTGCAACAACATACCAAGGCTCACCGGCTCCACCTAATCCCAATCCTTTGCGCTGCCCCAAAGTATAGAGATGTTGACCTAAATGTTTACCTACGATTTCCTTCGTGTCAAAATCTACAAAATAGCCTTCTTTTTCTTTAATATACTGTAAAATAAATTCAGAGAACTTCGTTTTACCTATAAAGCAAATTCCTGTGCTATCTCTTTTATTGGCATTCGCTAACTGAAAAGTTGACGCAATTTTTCGCACAAGGGGTTTGGCTAAATGCCCTAATGGAAACATCAGGTCTTTAAACAACAAAGGATTTATATAATGCAAAAAATAGCTCTGATCCTTATTGAGATCAATCGCTTTTTTTAAATAAAAATGATTATGACTCCTGATAATTTGGCAGTAATGGCCGGTTGCTAAGTAATCTGCGCCTAGAAGTTTTGCTTGCTTATAGAAAGTGTCGAATTTAATTTCACTATTACATAAAATATCTGGATTAGGAGTAATCCCCTGCTCATAACCAATAAGAAAGCTTTTAAAAACTCGCTCCTTATAATCTTGTGCAAAATTAAATGTGTAGTAAGGAATAGCTAATTGATCTGCAACTCTTGCCACATCTTTATAATCTTCTTCACTTGTACAAGCTCCTGACTGGTCATCCCAGTTTTTCATAAATATACCGATAACTTTGTACCCTTGAGCTTTTACCAGAAGTGCCGCCACCGCTGAGTCAACGCCTCCGGACATTCCGACAACAACTGTCTTGGTTGCATTTTCTTCAAACTCAATTTGGGAAACTGGATTTATACCAAGCTCTTGCAAAGCATTTTGTAATTGTTTTATCATTTATATAACAAGGCTCCGTTAACTTTTATTCCTGGGACAATAAATTTATCCATGGGTTTTACTCTTAGGCGTAATATATGTCCAGAATCCATTTCAATGTTGATATAGGACGCTCCTGTTTGGTGGGTCATCGACTTTATTCCAAAGAATGAATTCGCCAAGTCAAAATGCTTCACATTAAAATAGCCCATTTCTTTATTGTACCTTGTGACAACTTGTATTGTATTAAAATCAGAAAAGCCCATTATTTTTTTTATTCCAGCCACAAAACAATTTAAATCTGTATCCAAAATAATTTTAAGCGCTTTATAGAGATCTCTTGCAAGATCACTATAGTAGTTATGCAGAATTTTTTGAGCTTGGCCCTCAAGTTGTCCTGGTAGTATTGGTAAACCTTGCTTCATCCAATCATGAGTTGAAAAATCTCCCTTAAATGAAAACTCGCTTGCAAGCTCTTCCATCAGACGATAATGATTTGTTGCCAGTGCAATTTTTAATTGTTTTTCCAAAGACAAATCCTGAGAAAAATACTGGCTTAGAATAGACTGATATCCCGCACTTTTCGTATTGATAAATGAATGATTAAAACTAAATTTCAAGCTGATTCCAATTTTTTGAACACCGGATAAAAAAATATCTGCCTCGGTGAAATGACTGTCCTCAGTAGGACGCAGCGGAAAGGGAACATACTTATTTTTGCCATAAAGAGAGTCAATATAACTAGCAGTCTCTCTAGCTCCTTGGATAATTAAATAATATTTCTCTGAAGAAAAATTATAAATATCTCTTTGATAGTCTTCTAGATTTCTAAAATAATTCTCATGAAGTGTGCTTAATAGAACTTCCTCGCATTGCCATTTTTGGGCGAGTAAGTGACATACCGACCATTCAAAGATTGCTCCAATCCGTTGATGAACAATACCTTTTTTAATCATCTATCCCAGT
>CAYQEW010000055.1:0-10233 GCA_964416605.1 uncultured Bacteriovoracaceae bacterium
CCCACGTCTTGAGACAACTTATTAACCTGAGCTCTCCTACTATCAACTTTAGCGACTAGCTCTTTTCGATCTTGGTTCAGCTTAATCAAATCATCTAAAATTTTAAGATCAAAATTTCTTTTTCCTAAATTTTCTTTAATTTTAATTGTCTCATTTTCAATTTTTTTAATATCAATCATTGCATCCTCATTTATTTATTTTAAAGCGTTTATATACGATTCAATTTGCGGTCTCTGACTCGAATCGGGAACGTGTGAAAGAAAGACACGATAGGATTCTATAGCATCAACACTTAAACCTAATAATCTATAAACATCTCCAAGTTGTCTATAAACTTCTGGATTATTAGGATTTAAAGTTTGAGCTTGTTTATAAAGACTTAAAGACTCTGACAATTGTCCTTTTTTAAAATGCAAATATGCGAGTCCCATATAAGCGTCAAAGGAGTATTTATTGACGGACTGAGCTCTTTTATACTCGCGATCTGCTTCTACCCATTTGGATTGCAGAATATAAATTTCTCCCAAAAGCACGTAGCCATCCTCAAGTGAAGGATTAAGAGAGACTTCTTTTTGTGCATACTCATAGGCTTTTTCCACTTCACCAGTTTTAAGATAAATACGCGCAATATAATAAAGTAGTTTCGGATAAGAATCGAGTAAGTTTTTGACTTCACCAAAATGCTTTAAAGCCTCGGTGTATTTTTCTTGATCATAAAAAATACGGGCTAAATTCATACGCGCTTCAAGATCCCCTGGCTCATTAATAAGCAACTCTTCGGTGTACTTAATCACATCATTAGTATTACTCGCTAAGTTAGAAACTCTAATCAGGTAACGAGATAAATTGGTTCGCGGATAAGCCATTTTTTCTAAATCAATTTTGGTTTGCTCAAAGTCTTTAATTTGACCACTTTTAAAATAATAAATCGCTATCTCTCCAAACAAATAAGGGTTCTGGGGAAACTCTTCTTCAAGTTTGCGCAAATAACCAATCGCGGTATCCGTTCCATCGATTTCATAAAGAATCTCGGCATAAAAGGTTCGATACTCTACTTTACTTGGATCAATTTCAATGGCCTGAGAAATAAATTTTTTCGCTTCATTAAATTTTTTAAACTCTAAAAAAACTTTCGCGAGACGATAATACAAATCATCGCTGAGTGGATTTTCATTAATTGCTCGGCGATACCATTGTACTGCCTGGAGGTAGTCTTTTTTAGCTTCGTGAAAAGACGCAACTGCCTCCGAAAAATTAGGATTCGTTTTGATCTCTTCAATTTGCGAAATAACATTGAGATGATTTTGAGCATTTTTAAATTTAAAAGCGCCGAGATAGGTATCAAGCAA
Organism: uncultured Bacteriovoracaceae bacterium; assembly: GCA_964416605.1. GTDB lineage: Bacteria > Bdellovibrionota > Bacteriovoracia > Bacteriovoracales > Bacteriovoracaceae > CAYQEW01. The sequence goes on from CAYQEW010000055.1 coordinate 1,350, forward strand.
GGCAAAAGCAACATCTGGATTTTTAGGATACTCCTTATAAAGCTTTTCTAAACTTTCAATCGCTAAACCAAAAAGACCTTTTTTAACCTGCACTTGCGCTAAAAAAATGCGAGCAGGCACATAGCTTTTCGCTGCTTCAACAGCTTGAATTGCCTTATCGATAACCACATCCCATTTATTTTCAGTGAGATAATATTTCGCCTCCTCCATGAGCTTCATGGACTTACTTTCTAAAATAAGATCAACTGCCAAGCCAGATCCTTCTGCTTTTAGGTTCGCTAATTTTGAACGAAGCAGAGGAGACTCATAAATCCCCAAAGATTCTTTGAACAGCTCTGCTGCCTTTTGAGGCTCATTATTGATGACACTGAGTATTCCTAAAAATTCTAAATACTGCGCATAATAAGTCGGTCTGTTACCCGTATAAAGGTTTTTAATCTTAACCACTGTTTTTTTAAGATCATTAAAATTTTGCTGTGATAAAAGAATATCGCAATGTTGCAAAAGAAGACCCACGTCCTGCGGATAGTCCATCAATGCTTTGTTCGATAATTCAAAAGCTTTTTCGCTGTCCGAGTTAGTGATATAGAAATCAATGAGCGCTTTATAAACCATCGCTATTTTTTTATCCTGACCAATGAGCTGATCAAAAATATTGCGGGCAAGGGTTAAGTCACCATTATTAATGGCACTTTCAAGATAAATGGCAAATAGTTTTTTAGAGGGTTTATTTTTTTCTATGGCCAAATATTTTTCAATAAGCTTGATCGCGGCGCCATCTTTTTTGAGTGTTTGATACAGAAGTGCCTGCCCCGTGGCTGCCTCAAGATTATTGTACACTTGCGTAGGAGCCACTTGAATCAATTGATGAACAACCTTAGCATCCTTAAGTTTTTGTGAAGACTCCGTTAAAAGCTCTGCGTAGGTCATAATCAAATAACCCAAAACATCTCTTTGCGACATGTCGTTTTCGAGTGAGGCGCGCAAATATTTTGCCGCCTCTAGAGTATCTAAATAGGTTTCTTTTTTTAAAAGCGTTTGCGCCTCCGCAAAAAGCTTTCGTGCCTTCACTGAATCGAGAACCTCAAAAGGAACAGGAAAAGAAATCTCTGGTCTGGCAATGCTAGCTTTTTTCACAATCTCAGGATTATCAGGAATCACAAAAAGCATTCCAACACTCAAGAGAATAATAAAATAAACCAGAAGTTTAATATTTTTATTGCGACGTGTTTGAGTTTTTTGAGTACCTACAACCTTTGCTTCTTTTTGTTTTTCAAATTTTAATTCTTCTTCCTCAAACTCTTCTTCAATCTTATGGGCCTGCACGACTAAATCTGATTTATATTGAGCTAAATCAATTACCTGAGTTGCTTCTTTATCAAATTTAATAATGGGTTTGGGAATTTCTTTTTTCTTTTCCTCTTCAATTTTTTTTTCTTTTTCTTCTTCTTGCTTTAGTTTGCGCAGATACTCAAGAGTAAGAGGAGTAATTCTTGTTTTATCAGGATTTTCAACGACCTTTTCTTTTTCTTTAGGTATTTCTTCTTCTAAAAAATTAAATTCCTTGGGCTTATCTTTTTCCGTAATATGTTTAATTTTGCGAATAAAGGTTGCTTCATCATTTTGTAAATCAAAAACATCCATAAGCTCAGGAAATTCGCGAACACTCTGCCAAATACCACTTTGGTTGTACTCAAATTTTTCCGCACCACTAATAAGCCTTTTGGCAAAAAGGTCCTTGAGTTCAAGCAAAGTATGAGGTCCCATAATGGAACCATTGGCTGATTTAATACGGTAATTCATAACTAGCTTAAGTATAACCTATAAGTGGTTGAATTTAAAAATAGGCAGAATGGACTCTTTTTTGAATAAGGTCTTTATAGGATTTTTTAAGTTCTTCAGATAAAAAACTGTGATCTATAATAAAAAATGATTTTAAAACAGAATCCAAAATTCTTTTAAAACTTTTTTCCATAACTATTTCTGTAATTCCCAAATTTTTTCCCAGGGCAAGAAAATCTTTTTTATGAAGTTTATTTTTTTTTCCATTAATCGAAAGGGCGACCTCTTCTTTATCGTCAGGGATAAGTAATTTTGTCGAAAGTAGATCATAGGCAGGAGAAAGAACTATTTCATTAAATGTATTTTTAATAAGAGAAAAATTTTTCAAATGCATGTCGGCGTTGCCCGTTAAATAACAAAAGAAAATTAAATCAAAGAAACGAATAGCATCTAATCCACCTTGAGATGAGTATTGTAGAATAATTTTCCCCGCTTTTTCAGTTGAACTATTATACTTTGATTCCGTTAATAAACCACTTAATTGGCATAAATCTTCAACTGCCAATTTATTTCCTTTATCGTCTCGATCAAATCTTTTGGTCAGATAAGAAAGCGTTCCATCTTTCAACTCAACTAGGCAATGCTTGGCAGTATTGATGCTACAGTAATTCGCCATATGCATTGTGACATCTTCGATCAAAGACATTTGAGAAAATTGCTTCGTTGGTGGTTTTAAAATATAGCTACCCCATAAATCTGTAATCATGAGACGATTTTTAGGATCATTTTTTTTGTTAATGCCAAGAGATATTTTTGGCTGCACGCCTGTTACTCCTAAATGCTTATTAAACGATTGCAACGCCAACTTATCTAAATCATCTATGCCAAAATCAATTTGAGGAGGCTCTGTTTTTAAAAATATTTTTTTGCAGCAATGAGAATGATACAAATGCAAGCTTTCACTTTCTAAATCTTTATAACAAGCTAAACATTTTTTTTTCATTTTGAGCCCACTGCTAAAATGCTGACATTCCCCACACAATCTCTGCAAGCAATTAATAGAAGGCTCATTCGATCTCTAGGATTTATTTTCCAATTTGTTGTAACAATATTTAAAAGCCAGCCTTCTGGTATGAGGCCATCAAAAAAAGAAAACATTGTTTGCTGTTTATAAGCTTCAATGCGCAGAGGAAGCGTCAGACTTACAGGCTCCGCATCTTCTCGATCTAGGTATTCTTTATCATAAGTAAAAATATACAAACCATCACTCTCTTCAATGAGGCCCGCATAGTCACTATTAACAAAAACTTTTCCTTGTTTTTTGATCATATTTTATTTTCTTTATTCTCTCTAATGGGCCCAACAATGTGACCAAATAATTTTAAAACTAAATTAACTTTATCGAGACGAAGAGTGGCTTTGTTAGCCTCAAGTTCTCGAATAAATCTTAAGCCAACCCCCGCCCTATCTGCCAGTTCTGCTTGGGTAAGGCCTGCTTGTTTTCTCCTGGTTTTCACAAATTCACTTAATATATTCATTTTAACATTATACCCGAAAAGGTATAAAAATGATACATTATCACCATTTTATACCCGAAAGGGTATAAAATGCTTACCACTGTTAAAATTAATCCCTTTGGGGTACGAATTAAATGCATAGTGTATTCTAACTTAACACGCTTACATATTTCACTTTTACAGTTTTGCAGTTTTAAAAGAGCTTTCTAATCGAAGTATTTGGCAATATAAAGAACATAAACTCTTGGGGGCAAAGTATTTCGGAGTCAAGGTCATTTCACATTAAATCTCACCAAAAAGCCATTTTACATAAGAGAGCCATGTGTCTATAATCTCGCCATGTTTACTCTTTCCTCCTCACTAAAAGTGCCCCATAAGCTCTCGCAAGAGACTTTTGATGATGCATATAAAAAACTCACCACGCAAAATGAACACACTTTCTACAAACTACCCTTTGAAAATGAAGTATGGGAAGAATCAATTGAGTACTCGAATTATCTCAAAAAACACTTTAAACAACTTTGCGTTATTGGCACGGGCGGTAGCTCTCTAGGCACAGAATGTCTGCACAGTGCTTTTCATTTTGAGCAAAATAACGTGCTTTTTTTTGACAACCTAGATCCGCATTCATTTGAAAAAAAATTAGAGCGCATTGAAAATCTCGAAAGAGCTCATTTTCTTATTGTCTCCAAGAGTGGAAATACCCTTGAAACCATGGTTCTCGCTAATTATATTCTGCAAATTTATCAAGAAAAAAATATTGATCTCAGTAAACACTTTACCGTGATCACTGATCCTATTCCTTCCAGTTTGCACAGTTTTGCCTTGGAAAATAAACTTAAAATTATTTTTATGCCCAAAGAAGTGGGAGGAAGATTTTCCGTTTTTTCCCAAGCTGGACTTGTCCCCGCCGGATTTTTTTGTGACCTCAAAATGCTGAGAGAGGGCGCCACTCTGGGAGCCCAAAACCATTCTGAATTAAAAGATCTCTGTGAAATTGTTTATTCGTCTTATCAAAATGGTGATTATATTCACAATTTTTGGATTTACTCTGATCGCCTCCTCACCTTTGGCGCGTGGCTCAATCAGCTCTGGTCAGAGAGTTTAGGCAAACCCCTTGAAAAACCTTTTCCTCTTATAAAGATCTGTCGCGGTTCAACGGATCAACACTCTTACCTCCAACAAGTTGTTGAAGGTGGACATGCCCAAGTCAACTGGATTCTGACAGTACAAAATCATCCAAATGAACTCCCCACCAAAAGAAAAAATGAACCAATTTGCCACCCTTGGAAAGTTGATACATTAAAACTTTCAGAAATTTTTTACAAACAAGCACAGTCTCTTAAGGGATGTTTTGAAGAATCCAAACTGAGCAATGTTCATGTCGATTTTTCTGATCTCACTGAAAAAGAGATGGGGCAAATCATTATGCAATGGGAACTTATTATTGGCCTACTAGGTGAACTGATGGGTATTAATGCTTTTAATCAGCCTGGTGTTGAAGTGCAAAAAAAGATATTCAAAAAAATAATAAATTAAAATGAAAAAAGCTAAATTTTCTAGTAGATGTTTTAATTTATTTATAAACAATTTTAAAGCCATATTCAGTATTCAAAAAATTATAGGAATTACGCTATGTTTCATTTCATTTTTTTTCCTGAATCTTTCCCTTTGGATTCAGAATAATTTTCCCAATATAACCTTTGAACAAATTCTATACCATCTTCAGTGGGGACAAGAGGGTTTATTAACAGCTGATAGCTCTCTCATCAATAGCGCAATTGAGCAAATTCTCTATTATTCAATTATTGGAGTTCTAGTTATTATTTTTGTTACTCTTAAAAAAAATATAAAATATTTATATTTTTTTTATTTTTTATAATTTCTTTTCTTATACTTTCTCACACTATTGCTTTTCATCATTATATTATAGGTCGATTTGGATCAGATTATATTGCTCAGTCCTATAAACCACCTCTCATTGCCAAATATTCCAATAAAAAAAATCTTATTTTAATTTATGTCGAATCACTTGAAAAAACATATTCTGAAAAAAAAATATTTAATAAAAACTATTTAGAGCCTCTTTCTATGAATATTGCTTATGAGACTAGTATACCAAAATTTAAACAAGTCTATGGAACAGGATGGACAATTGGAGGAATTGTTGCCTCTCAGTGCGGCATACCATTAAAAGCATTTGGACTTACTAATGCAAATGAAATTCATAAATCAAAAAATCATTTTTTGCCAAATATAAAATGCCTTGGAGATATTTTAAAAAGCAATGGTTATTTAAATGTTTTTATGGGTGGCGCTGATCATTTATTTGCAGGTAAGGGTATTTTTTTTAAAGAACATGGATATGATGAAATATACGGCAAAAAAGAATGGCAAAAACTTGGTCAAACTTCAATGAATGATTGGGGGCTTCATGATGACTCATTACTTGATAATGCATATAAAAAAGCGATTCAGTTAGCCCAATCTTCACGACCATTTAATCTCACAATATTAACCGTCAATACGCATCATCCAAATGGATTTTTAGCGCCAAGCTGCAAGATTAATCAGCCTCAAAATTTCCTTCATGCTGTTGATTGTACCGTCAAACTACTCTCTCAATTTGTAAAAAAAATCAAGAATAATTCAATGTTAAAAAATTCTCAAATAATTATCGTCGGCGATCATCTTGCCATGCAAAATACTATCCATTCTTTAATGTCAAAATCTCAAGAGAGACTTATCTATAACAATTTTTACACAACAGAAAAGTTGAAACTATACACTGAAGAAATAAATCACTTTGATCTTTTTCCGGCAATACTGTACATAACTGGAACAGAACTCAAAGATGGACGAGGTGGATTGGGCTACAATCCATTTTCAAAATCTTTTTCAATGAAACCAACAATAACAATAGGTGAACTTGATAGGAAGCTTATACAATTCTCCCACTATTATTGTAATTTTTGGAATAAAAAATCATGTTAATCAAATATTATTTAATTAACTTTTTCGCAGGTACCCCTATATATGTTCCAGAATCTTCTAAATTTTTAACAACAACGGACTGTGAACCAATCGTTAAACTTGAATTCAAAGTAAGTCCTTCATTAATTACCACTCCAGATCCAAGAAGACTTAATTCTCCAATGGTTGAGTTTCCTGAAATATGTACTCCGGGATTCAGTTGAGAGTAATCACCAATACAAGCATCATGGCCCACAGTACAATTTAAATTAATCCCTACATAATTACCAATTGAAACACTTGTAGTTATAATAGCCCCAGGAGCAACAACTCCCCCTAAGCCAATATTAACATCAAAAAGCTGTGCAGTTGAATGAATAAAGGTTTTTGCCGGCTTCAAACCAATTTCTAGCGCTTTTAAAACAAGTCTTCTTTTTAAGTGTGGGTTACCAACTCCTACCAAAAACTTATATCCCCCGTAAGAATCAAAGTTCCAATCATTGACAATAGTATATGAAGTATTATTAATTTGAATTGATTTTTTTTGATTATAGTCATCGACAAAAATAAAATCTGTATAAGCCCTATCTGATTTCAAATAAAAAAAAACTTCACGAGCAAATCCACCCGCTCCTAAAATTATTATTCCCATAAAAACCTCAAACTATGTATCTTTAGATATAAAAAAACTTTTTATATCTCTTAATGGCCTGGTTATTTTCCAACTCGTTGAGTTTTCATACAAAGATAATTTCTCATTTAAATATTTTATATTTGATTCAAGTTGAATAATTAAATTATCTTTTTCTTTAATTTTTAACAAATTTATTTTTCCAAAAACATCAAAGTGACCAGTTAGATCAAAAAAAGTTTTATAATATTTTGTCTCCTCTTTGGAGCTGTCGACTTCTTTCTCGAAAAAATTAAAAATTTTTTCCAATCCCCATAGTTTTACATTAGGATATTCTGACCGAAGAGCTCGTTTTCCCAAATAAAATGGAATCTCTTTAACAGTTATTTCTTCATTGAGATCTGGAAAAATTTTTCTAATATCTTCAACCGAATTTATTTGGGAAAAATTATTTAAAACTTGTTTTTGTTCAAAAGAACCTCTAATTAAATTAGCGTGTGAAAAACCACTTTCATTTAAATCATTTTCTCTAATCCTAAAACCAACAAGTGGCTCATCTATTATATGAAGGTCATATTTTAGACAAAAACGAATCCACATATCAAAATCTGGCAAACTTCTCAGCCTCGAATCATATAGTCCAATGTCCTTATAAATATCTGCATAGATCATTAGAGATGGATGACACAAGCAATTTTGTATTTCAAAAAAATACCTTAACCATTCAAATCTATTTTTGTTTTCACTATCAAATATTTTTTTAAATGGATGATCTCCTTCGTAATTCTCCCCCTGTTCGTTAATAAAGTAGGCTTTTGTAAAACACGCTTTGATATTAGTGTTTCTAGAAAGATATTCTAGTTGAATTTCTAATTTTTTAGGATGCCAAACGTCATCAGAATTAACAAGAGCAATAATTGAACCACTTGAGTGCATAATAGAGTTATTAATCGCAATTGCGGCACCCTTATTTTTTTCAAATTCAAATAATTTTATTCTTGAATCTGTAAATTTCTTTACTTCACTAACAGTAGTGTCAGTTGACCCATCATCGGTTATAATTATTTCAAAATTTTGATAAGATTGATTTAAAACACTTTTAATAGTGCTTGAAATATATTGGGCATGATTGTAGGATGCGATTACTATAGATATTTTTTTATCAAATTTTTCTTCCATATTACTCACAAATTATATTACAAATAAATCCAATTTCCTCATCTTTGAGCTTTGTATGAAATGGAATACCTAATGATAATTCTCCTAGTTTGCTAGTTTCAGTCAGTGTTGCTTTTTTATAAGATTGCATCGAGAGATGTTTATGGCAACCCTCACTCCACCAGCTTCTAAATTCGACTTCTTTTTTCACCAAACTATTTTTAACTGAGATTACTTGCTTTGGATCCTCAAACAAGATGTGACAGTAGGACGATACCCAATCTCTCGAAAGACCAAAGTACTTAATGTTTTTAAAATTTAATTGTTTCTCATGCCCTAAGTACTTGTCTCTCGTCACCTCCCACTGTTTTTTTTTAATTGGCCAGTTATCAAGTGCCGCAAGACCTACTGCTGCAACATATTCAGAAAGTTTTGCATTGGTTCCGACAAGCAGACTATTTCGACTTCCCCAAAAGCCAAAATTAGTTCTTTTTTTAAAATTTAAAATAAAATCTTGATTGCGAGAAATCACCAAAGATCCCTCTCCAACACCCAATGTCTTTGTAGCGTGAAGACTAATTACCAGTGGAATGTCGCAATTCACAGGCAAATTATTTTGTTGAACTGAGTCAAATGAAGCTGCCGCGTCAATTAGGATATGCACTCCTGTCTGCTGTAAAAACGTAGTCCATGACTCATACTCTATCGGCTGGCCAAAAGCGCAAACTGGCACAACTGCATGGACTTCACTTGTGCAAATATTTAACTCTTTTAAACATTGAAAAACCTTATCTGGTGTTAGTTGCCAAGTTTCAAAATCAAC
>CAYQEW010000056.1:0-9910 GCA_964416605.1 uncultured Bacteriovoracaceae bacterium
TTTTAAATGCTCAAAAAGAGTCTACCGATAGGATTGCTGAAAATTTAGGTAAAGTACTTGCTGACACAATTGGCAATGAATTAAAATCAACATTTGCTCAACTGGCAGAAACTTTACCGAATATAGTCTCGAACGGGGCAGCGAGCTCTTCTCTGAAAATGGCAGAAACTTTTGAAAAAATGTCGGACTCTTTACCGGGACTTTTAGAAAGTATGAATGGCGTCATGGCAGAAGTAAAAAAACAGCAAACGAGTAGCATTGAGTCATCGCAAAAAATTAATGAAAATTTATTACAATCATTTTCTAATGCGATCGAAAAATTTAGTAGCTTAAGTGTGAGTAATACGGAGTATCAAACTAATTTATTATCGAAACTCAATAGTGCCGCGGACTGGGTGAGCGAGAACAGCAAAAAAAGTAATTTAGAAATACAACAACAACTCAGTTCAAGTGCGAATGTTTTCAGTGAAAAGCTTATGAATGGTGCCAGTGATTTAATGTCTACAATGAATCATTCAAAAGAGATTTTAGGTGAAATTGAAAAAACTGCCAATAGTTTAAGGGTTAATAGTTTAAATACCCTATCTGAAACTAATAATACTATTAATCAATTTAAAATCATTGTTGAGAATGTAAAAAAATATACAGCTGACATGAATGACTCAATTAAATTATTAAGCAATATCTCGAGCGATTTATCTCAAGCGCCGAATCTTACGAGGGACTTGATTGATGATACAAAAAAAGCATCTGATGATATAACCGAGTCTTATAAAAATTTGGAGAAGATGTTTGTTGAGGGTGTGGGGCAAATTGCCAATGTTTATATGTCGAAAATTCAACAAGTAGAAGATCATGCAAAAAACATTACCAAAGCATATGAAGGTGCTAGTGGTAGTCTCAGTGAGGCAATTGAACCAATCTCTGAGCTTTCTGAAAACATCGAAAACTTAATAAAAGTAATTAAAAATGAATCATTTTCACTGAAAGGAAAAATTTCTAATGAGTAATGAAAAAGAAAATGATTTTTCTCACTCTATGACTGATCTTATGGCAAGTCTTGCTATCATTTTTTTGATCTTAGCGGTTGCGATGATTGTTCAAAATAAGCTTAGTGAAAATACAAGAGCGTCTAAATATGATGCCATGGTTAATCAAAATGAAGAAATTAGAAGCTTGAAAAAAGATTTATTAGGTCATTTGAAAGAAATTTTTGAAATTACCAAAAATGGAAGTTCTTTCTCAACAGAAGATGGGTGTATTTTAATTGATGGCGATTCATCTCCTTATAAAATAAAAATTAGACTGAATGGTGAAAATTTAAATTGTAAGTCGAGAGGTTTTTTTTACTCGAGCGACTCTGCTTCAATTCAAATAAACCCATTAATTGAAAAAACAATTACTTCAATTTCTAATTTCTACCAGAAGCTTTGCTCAGCCGAAATTGTTAAAAATATAGATAGAATTCAAATCTTAGGACATACCGACTCAGTAATGTCTAATCGAGACATGGCTAATTGTATAAAAACGGTTGGAGAAAAAAACAGCAGAGATCTTCAATGTGGAAATATTAACTTATCATCAGCAAGAGCTCAAAATGTATTTCTGCTCCTTGGACGAAAAATTTCAATTATAGATTTTAAAAACATTTCTTGTTTTACAGAAAAAACAGAAGTTTCTGGTCGAGGGCCTTTTGATATTGAAAGTAAAAAATTAAATTTTAACGAACAGAGAAGAGTCGAAATCGTTGTGAACTTAGCTCAACCTAAAATGCAATGACCATTAAAACGTTAAATATTGATTCTTATATCCAACAAATAGAGGATTCCTTTAAAAGAGTAGAAAGGAATCTAGTTAATTCTTGCGGGAAATTAAATCAAATAAGTCTGAGATCTGAAAAAAGCATAGAGGCTAGCTTAACGTCTCAAAATAGTATTTCCAATGATGAAATTATTAATCGATTAAAGGAAAATATACTTTCTAAAAAAGAAGAAAAGTTTTTCTGGTCGAGATTTTTTGATTTTGATAAAGAAGAAATTTTATTACTTCAAAACAAATCCAAACTTACAGATAATCAAATTATAAAAATATTACTTAGAACTTGGACTTTTTCAAAGGCTGAAAACAAAAATGATTCATTGGGTGTATTAAACTTGATAATTCAACCACCAGATTTTTTAAGCAATTGGCGAGACTTAGCTGATAAAAATCAACTTTTGTTATATGCTGAAAAATTTGGAGAAAATTTACTGCTCGGTGCAAAAGAAGTTAATTATCCATTTCGCAGATCTTCTTATTTTTCGTTGTACTTGATTTCCCAATATCTTTATAACTTCGCATCAAAAGATTTTTTAGAAATAGAATTGCCCAAGTTGCAATTAGATAGTGAATTAAAACATTTTTTTTCTTTGAATGATTCCAATATTGTTTTTGATGAGATTCATTTTGTTTTTATTGCAGCCATGCTCAGGATGATTAAAAATGAACACTCAAATAGTTTTTTTAATATACACAATCAGTTATTGTTTTTTAAGAACAATGATAACTTTCTGGATCCGAGATCTTACCCATTGTCACGAAATTGGGAGAAAGTGAAATCTTTTGACTCTGAAGCGTTTGATGATTGGAAGTCTAAGTTTAACGAGGCAGATATTACATTCTTCTTTAATGAATTAAGCCAGATACATCCAGAAAGAAAAGCGTTTTGGTTAGACTATAAAAGAACTGCATTGAAAGTGATCCTGGTTTTAGATATTGCGACACGTAGCAAACTAGAAAATAAATATCAAGAAGATCTCAAAATTTCTCAGATTATTAGCCGGATATGTGTTTATGAAAAAAATAATATTGCGAGGCAGTTTTTAATTATATTGTTTTTTAGAGATTATGTGATTGTTGAAGGAAGTTCAACTGGCTTTGGGTGCCAAGTATATTATGCTGAGAATTTTAAAAAACGTTTTTTTGATTCGTTCTATGAGTTAAATGATCAAAACATTATTAGCGAATCAAGTTTTGAGAGTTTTCGAGGATATAAATCATCGAGTTCAGATTCATGGAAACATCAGGGCGAGTGGCAATATAGATTTAAAATGAAACTTCAAGCATTGGGTATTTACAGGGACCAAAAGAATGACAACGTTTCAACCGATCGTTCAGATAATTTTCCTTATCGCAATGATTCGATAAATAACACTATTTCAATTGATGACGATGATGACGTTGCTAAAGACACTGATTCAGAGGAAAATTCTATTTTAATTGATGACGATGATGACGTTGCTAAAGGCACTGCTTCAAAGGAAAATAATATTTTAGTTGATGAGAAAGATGTCGAAATGATCTATCAATTGATGGAAATTCTTGATAATTACAATTTTGACAAAGAATATAGTTTTAGCTCATTAGTTCTAAATAAGCTTCATCTTCCTCGAAATAATTTTTTTCTAAAAAAAATCATAAGTGCAAAGAAATATTTATATTTAAATAACTTAATATATTTAACGGAGAAACATTCAATTCATTTAACTCCAGAAGGAAAATTCCTATATGGAAAAGGTTTTGAAGCTTTCAAATCATATTTTTTGAGCAAGAGATAAATATAACATTAAGTAACAAGGAGCAATTATGCCCATCCCCAACTACCAACAACTTCTCCTCCCTTACTTAAAAATCATTGATCAAAATTCACCGATTAGCTTAAGAGAAAGTGTGACTCTGATGGTGAGTGCACTCAATCTAACAGCGGAAGAAAAAGAATTGCGAGTTCCTTCAGGGCGATCTTACTTATATCAGAATAGAATTGGGTGGACCAAAACCTATTTGCATAAAGCCGGACTTATTTCTCTTCCTTCACGAGGCATGATTGCCATTACTCCTCGAGGCAAGGAAGTGCTTGCGCAAAATCACGCTAGCCTTGATTTACAATTTCTCAAGCGTTTTCCTGAATTTCAGGCCTTTCAATCTGCTTCTAAAAATAGCACGCAAGAATTAGAAAATAGTGGAGAGTCGGCAGAAGATAAAACGCCAGAAGAACTTTTGGAGTCAGCGTATAGCGTTCTTCGCCATCAAGTCCTTGCCGATATTTTAGAGCAACTTAAAAATAATACCCCTGAATTTTTTGAACGCACAATTGTCGATGTCATTGTGAAAATGGGCTATGGGGGCTCAACTCTGGACGCGGGCTGTGCGATCGGCAAATCGGGAGATGAGGGGATTGATGGGATTATCAATGAAGATAAATTGGGACTTGATGTCATTTACCTTCAGGCTAAACGATGGCAAGGCGTGGTCGGTCGCCCCGAGATTCAAAAATTTGCAGGAGCCTTGCAAGGCAAGCGCGCCAAGAAAGGGATTTTTATTTCAACTTCAGACTTCACCAATGAAGCCAAAGAATACGTGAAAAATATTGATGTCAAAATTATTCTGATTTCTGGAAGTCGCTTAGCTGAACTCATGTGGGAGTATAATGTTGGCGTGTCGATGGTTTCTTCTTTTGAAGTGAAGAGGATTGATTTGGATTATTTTGAGTATTAGATAAATATGATTCCCTGATGAAAATAAAAAGAGTCATTGGTCCTATAAAAAAGAGACTGATCCGTATTACTCTTGTTGTATATTAGCCCAGTAAATTTAGGTGGATAGGCAACGAGTGCACAAAATTTAAAAACTTAAAAATTGTTCAAAAATGCCGAAAAGATGTTATAATGAGGATGTATGAACCAAAACCGTGAACAGAGACTAGATAATTTTGCAAAGGGCCTCCAAAGTGGCCGTGTTTATCGAGCAAGCGAGCTTGAGAGGTATTCTAATTCCCTTGGGCGTGATCTTAGACTTTTAGTGGATAATAAAAAGCTCAGATCGCTAGGGAAGGGGTTATATGTAAAACCTGAGAGGTTAGGAGATATGGAACTTTCTCCAGATTCTAAAGAAGTAGTTTCTAAGTTTCTTGGAACAAATCGTTTTTTAATGAGAAATATGTCCGATTTTAACAGTTTTGGATTAGGTCTCAGTCAGATGTTTAAAGATACTTTTGTATATAATTCTAAGCGGAGTGGAAAAATCAAACTTGGGAATCGAGAATATCACTTCGTTAATAGAAAATTTCCGAAAGATCATCACGATGAATTTTTACTTGTGGATCTTTTTAATAACCTCGATGCTGTTGGAGAGAACAAAGAAAAGCTTAGAGAAAATTTTGAAGATGCGTGGAAGAGACGAGTATGGCCGCTTGATTACAAAAAGGTCTATGAACTATCACAAAAATATGGAAAGAATTGGGTAAAAAGATATTTCCGAAAGTTAAGAGGCGAAGATGGCATTCCTGCATGAGAATCTGCGATTTAAAAGTATTTTAGAAACAATCGCAGAACAAAAACAAATTGATATTAAGATGGTCGAAAAAGACTATTGGATAATGCATTCATTATGGGGACTTCAGAATCTAAAATTTGATTTCTATCTGAAGGGAGGAACCTCTTTATCGAAAGGTTTTAATGCCATCGCAAGATTCTCTGAAGACCTAGATGTTATGATTATTCCCCCTTCTGAAAAGGACGTTAAATATGGGAAAAACCACGATAAGGAAATTCATCGCCAGTCGAGGAAAAAATATTTCGATTGGTTATTGGCTCAAATAAGTATTAATGGAATTACAGAAGTAAAGTATGATGATTCTGCTGTTTCAGATGGGAAATACCGCAATGCTGATATTCAATTAAAGTATCAATCAGTATCGGCTGATCTGCATGTTAAGATAAAAAAAGAAATTTTGCTTGAAGTTGGATTCGATCAGGTTGATCCATTTACTCTAAAAGATATTTCGTCTTGGGCATACGATTTTGCTAAACTTGCAAATCTTGATGTCGAGGACAATAGGGCTTTAGGAGTTCGTTGCTACAATCCTGAATATACCTTTGTTGAAAAACTCAGTGCGATTTCTAAGAAATTTCGTCAGTATCAAGAGACGGGAGCAAGAGATAGAAATTTCATGCGTCACTACTATGATATTTTTATGCTTTTAAAACGCCCAGATGTTCAGAGGTTTTTAGGTACAGAAAAATACCTTGAGCATAAGACCAAAAGATTTGGTGCCAAGGATGAATTTGTTCTGATAAAGAATGAGGCATTTATCATTTCTGATAAGGGCACATTGGATTTTTTCACTAAAGAGCATAACACCAACGCATCTTTGCATTACGATCAAGAATTTCCTAGCTTTGATGAGATTCTTAAGTGGATTGGAAAGTTCTTGCCCAAAATGTAATCTGTGATACTTTTACAGATTCTTTATGCCCTGTAAGCTTTATTATTGGGCATAAAATTCAATTCGCAATAATCATATATCAAAAACAAGACGGCAACATCAAAATAGATGTTCGCTTAGAGGAAGAAACCGTTTGGCTTACCCAGGTACAGCTCTGTGAACTGTTCGGAAATTCCGAACAGTTCAATTGGAAGGCACTCGTGGGGTAGAAAGAGTTTGCCATTGTTGGGTATGCAACTGCATGACAAGAAAAATTCATTTTCCATAAAGAAATCAGATGTAAGTATTGCAAAAATCGGGAGCTGAATTTGAGAAATATAAAATTGCTCAAAAGACAATAGAGAAAGAAAATAGTTTGAAAGAGATTGAAGAAGCCTAAGAAATGAATGAGGGAATTATTTCCAGTTTTTCTCAAATATAATATTTTGAGAAATTTAATAAAAATCGCAAAAAGATAGAATTAAAATAATTTTTTCCGGATCATAGTTTTATTGCCCAAAAAAATCAAATAATCAGGATGTGCAAAGAAAATAGATAAGATGAATGGTCAAGATCGAAGCAATGATTCTTCAGATGAAGGTTTTCCTATTTTACTATTGAATGCGGTGCAAAATGTCAAGTTTTCAACGTAGCAAACTTGACATTTTGCGCTAAGTAAATTACATTTGTAGAATGAAGGTAGCGGAGCAAATACGAAAAACGATTACAAGCTTTCCTGAAGACAAAGCCTTTGGTTATGCTGATTTGGATATTGCGAAAAAAGATTACCAAGCTTGCGCAAAAGCTTTAGAGAGACTTCAAAAACAAGGATTAATCAAAAAGATGTCAAAAGGTATTTTTTACAAACCTCGCAAAACAGTTTTTGGCGATTTGCAGCCGAGTGATAATGAGCAGCTAAAATTTTATTTATTTAAAAACGGAAAAAGAATAGCCTATATAACAGGGGAATCATTGTATAATCAAATGAATCTAACCACGCAAATGGCATTTAGGTTAAAAATAGCCAGCA
Organism: uncultured Bacteriovoracaceae bacterium; assembly: GCA_964416605.1. Taxonomy (GTDB): domain Bacteria; phylum Bdellovibrionota; class Bacteriovoracia; order Bacteriovoracales; family Bacteriovoracaceae; genus CAYQEW01. The sequence goes on from CAYQEW010000056.1 coordinate 7,272, forward strand.
ACAAAAGAATAAATATTGATAGAGGTGCGCTCAAAGCGAAATCGGTCAAGAGTTATGTTCAAGTAAAAGAAAGTAATTATCAATTGTTGGGATTTTTAGATGCACTCAAAGATATTAAACGTATTCCTGATTGCTCAGTGACAAAAGCTGTAAAAATTTTAAGCAATAAATTAAAAACATTTGATATGAAAGAAGTAGAAGAGTTAATAAAATATGCTCTCTTGTATCCACCAAGGGTAAGAGCATTATTGGGTGCGATGCTTGAAAATAGTGATGCTAAAATTAATGTTACAAAATTAAAAGAAAGTCTAAATCCAATGACTCTATTTGAATTAGGCTTGAAGAAATCAGTGTTACCGGCCATGAAGTCTTGGTACATCGTATGATGTTGCATCTGAAAAAAGAGCTTTTTGTAAATTATATAAGAGTTACAGCACAGCAAATGAAAATCCCACCTGCTTATGTAGAAAAAGATTATTGGGTCACCTATGCTTTATTTGCAATTTTTAATAATGAGATTGGTAAAGACACCATATTTAAGGGAGGAACAGCACTATCTAAGTGTTATAATATAATACAACGTTTTTCTGAAGATATTGATTTATTAGTACTTAAACGAGAAGGAGAAACAGATAACAAGTTAAAAACCAAATTAAAAGCTGTGAGCACGGTTTTGGAAAGCGTCTTACCCGAAGTAACGATTGAAGGCATTACTCATAAAAAGGGAATGAACCGAAAGACGACGCATTTTTATAATAAAGAATTCAAAAGTGATTACGGACAAGTCAGAGATGTGATAATTTTAGAATCAACTTGTTTTGGATACTACGAACCATATACCACCCAAAGTATCATTTCATTTGTTGGTCAAATGATGATTGATAATAAGCAGTCCGATCTTGCTAAAGAAAATGGATTGCTTCCATTTGACTTGCGAGCATTGGAACCCAGTAGAACCATTTGTGAAAAAATAATGAGCTTAGTTAGATTTTCTTATGGGGGAAATCCAATAAATGATTTAAAGAAAAAGATACGACATACTTACGACTTACATCAACTACTTAAACAAGATGTTTTTTTAAAATTTTTTCATTCAGCAGCTTTTGATGAAATGCTTTTAAAGGTTGCGAATGATGATGTTATAAGTTTTAAAAATAATAATAAATGGTTGAATCATCACCCCATTGAAGCACTTATCTTTAAAGACTTAGTAAATGTGTGGGGTGAGTTGAAAACGATCTATAGCGGTGATTTTAAAAATTTGGTCTATGGAGAATTACCAAAAGAAGAAGATGTTTTGGTAACATTAAAAATGATTAGAGAAAGATTGAAATTAATTTCTTGGACAATAAAAATTGAAACCAATAAATAACAATATTCAACATAAAAGCAGTGATGCAGTATTTTTACTTCCATACATTACAACACAATAATTGGAAAATTGTGTTGTAATGTAAATATGGAAAACCTAGAGAACGGAAAATTTCAAGATATATGTCGCCTAAACTTTTCTTCATCATAACCTCATAGGATTTCTTTTCAACTATCCGGAATTTCCCGATAGTTGCCACATAATTTAAACGATTTGGCTTTATGAGTACTTACTTAACGTTTGAATAGTAATTGGTATCAGTTATCAACAAAAAATGAAAAGAAAAGACAAAAACTTGACAAAATTGTAAAGCAAGGGTATTGTAAATTGAAAGAAATTCTTTTGGAGTATTCATGTATTGTAAAGATAAACAGTCGAATTTTCTTAAAAGTTTTAATTTCTCAACATTATCAAGAAAAGCATTTTGATATTAATGATAGTATTATTTTACAGTTAATTAAAAAATTAAATGGAAAAAACATTGTTATTGATGAAGAGAAAAATGGATTTCAGTATTTCGTAGTAGAGCCAATTTTTCTTAATAGTAAACCGTATAAAATAATTCTACTGATGAGTGTTCATGATAACTATTTAGGAGTAGTAAATGCATTCAGAATTCAAAGGAAGAAACAATGACTAAATGGCCCACCAAGAATGAGTTGGAAAAAATAAATAAGAATTTAAAGAATCATATTTCTTCAAAATTACTTCCCGAAAATGCGAGTAAAGTAGACTTTGTTCGTTATAGTCTCTGTGAAAAATTTGTCATTTATAAAAACTCAAATAACATTACGCAACGAGAACTTGCCAAAACGATAGGAATCAATGAATCGCTAATGAGTAAGATTTTACATTATCATTTTGAAGAGTTAACCATTGATCGATTATTAAAAAATCTTACCGCAATTTACCCAAATGTAAATTTAAAAATTTCCTTGGCTTCGTAAAATTCAGAGCGAACGAAGATCAGGTGTTCTTGCACAATTTGTATAAATAAGCGCCGAGAATATCGGACGTTTTATAAAGAGCTTTTGTTTCATTCGGATAAAGTTGCATAATGGCCTTTACTTCTTGAAAGCTACCGCGACTTATGAAATAAAATTTTCTTCTTTCTTTGGCACTTGGCTTGGCAGAGCCTTCCGCTAAATTGAGCACAATGCTCAGCACTGCACGATCAAATTGATTTTTAGCCGGTCCATGCAAGGTAATTTTTTGGCATTCATGAAAAAACGTCACTGCGAGTTGATAGGTTCTAAAATTTTCCATA
>CAYQEW010000057.1:0-9411 GCA_964416605.1 uncultured Bacteriovoracaceae bacterium
TCAGGCAGAGCCCCTATTACCAATATGTACGAAACTGTTATGTTTTCAGGCTTTGGCGCTCTTATTATCTCCTATATACTGTATCTATTTTCTCCTAAAAAACTTTATCTTATCGCAGGGCTTATTTTTAATCTCCTAAGTCTTCTGATGCTTAAATTTGCGCAAGGAATGTTAGATCCTTCTATCAAGCCACTTGTTCCGGTTTTGCGAGATAATTTCTGGCTCAGTACTCACGTCACGACAGTCATTCTTTCCTATGCCGCCTTTGCCCTTAGTTGGATTCTTGCCAATCTCATTTTAGTGCAAAGTATTAAAGGAAAAATTTCAACCAAAGATTATAATGAAAAGGTTACTCTTGTTTACAACTGTCTTAAATTTGGAGTTTGTTTACTCAGTGCGGGCGTTATTCTTGGGGGAGTTTGGGCTGACTACTCTTGGGGAAGATTTTGGGGCTGGGACCCTAAAGAAACTTGGAGCCTTATTGTTCTCCTTGTCTATCTCGCTATTTTACATGGCAAATACTCTAGTTGGATTCCTCCCAAAAGATTTATCCCCTTTGTTGCGGGAGCGTTCTTAACGGTTATGATGGCGTGGTTTGGAGTGAATTATATTCTTGCAAGCGGACTCCATTCCTATGGTTTCAGTGAAGGTGGAGCCATTTTTTTAGGTTGCTTTTTTATCGTGCAGGTAAGTTTTTTAATTTTTGTTTCAATAAAATTAAAAATGAGTGATTTGAAAGTCTAGTTGATCGAGCTCTTTTTGAAGCTTTGCCTGCTCTGAAAAACTTTGATCTTTCTTTTTAGAAAGCTCTTTGAGAGCTTGCGCTTTTTCTTTGATAAGATCATTTATTTTTTGATCATAGAGAGATTCAACCTTTTTTTTCTCATCATTAAAATTATAGATAAAATTATTTAACTCATTCAGCTGAAAAAGATAATTTGATTTTTGACTGATTAAGGTTTTCTTTTGATAGCTCGCCTCTTCCATTCGTTTTGCCCAAGCATCTGATTCAAAAACAAGATTTGTTCCTCGCAGAGGAGAGTATTTTAAGCGACAAGCGTCTTTTTGAATTTCTCCTGTTAAATAATGATCCTCCACGATTGTCAGCCGCAAGGTACAGGAATCTTCCAAAGAAGATTCTGCTACTCTCAATTTAATTAAATCTCCCTTTTTGAGAAATTTCACATCGCTGCTTTCACTATAGATTTTCATAGTTTTGTCATCAGCATCTTTATCCGATAGTTTTCCCAATAAAGAAACTTGAGCAAAGCAAGCTTTATCAAAGAGAAAAAATAAAAATAAAAATTGGCCAAAAACCTTCATTATCTTTTATTATGAAGGCAATTAAGCTTTTTGCAAACAAGGAAAGAATTATGCAATTATTTATTGATACCGCCAATATTGAGGAAATTAGACATCTTGCCACTTGGGGCATCCTCGATGGAGTGACAACTAACCCAAGTCTTATGGCAAAAGAAGGAAAGGACCCTCGAAAAGTAATTGAGGAAATTTGCACACTTGTGAATGGCCCCATATCAGCAGAAGTCATTAGTACTAAGTATCCAGAGATGATTGCAGAAGCAAAAGAATTAATTAAAATTCATCCCAATATTGTCATTAAACTTCCGACCACCGAAGACGGCCTCATTGCACTTAAAGCTCTTTCAGATCTAGGTATAAAAACCAATATGACCCTTATCTTTTCTGCTATGCAAGCGCTCTTCTGCGCTAAAAATGGAGCGACTTACGTCTCGCCTTTTATTGGAAGACTTGACGATATTGGAGTCAATGGTACTGCTCTGATTTCTGAGATTAAAACTATTTTTACTCAATATAATCTAAAAACAAAAATTCTTGCTGCTTCTATTAGACACTGTGAACACTTAAAAAATGTGGCACTTGCAGGTTCTGATGTTGCCACTGTTCCAGCGTCAGTTTTAAAGCAAGCAATTAAACATCCTTTAACTGATAGTGGCCTTGCAAAATTTCTTGATGATTATAAAAAATCAAACCTTTAGTCGATCAAATTTATTATAATCGATGGCGGTAATTTTACCGTCATCTCCTATTTCTAACACATCTTCAAAATAACGATCAAAAATAACGTCTTGTGCTGAATAAATAATATTTGAGTGAATGGTTTGCGCAAATGTTGAATCATAACCAACCACTGAGACACTCAGCTCCACATCATCTTGAAGGAAAGTATTTTTATCATAACCATATAAAGGACTACTCTCATCAATTTTATGAAGAATGGTCCATGTGAGCGCAAAGAATAAACTGAGATCCCTTTCTAATTTTAAATCAATTTGACGTCTTAGGGTTTGACCTTCCGATGTTTTGTGAGAGATCAAAACAACGATACGAACTTGAGCCTCAACGATTTGATTCGCACGTAAGTTCCCCATGCGAAAAGTGAGCATCTTATGGCCATCGAATTTATTGATCAGGATATTTTTGGAAAAAATAATTTTAGCACTCGGCCTAGAAAATTTGGAAAAAATAAGACCTGTAAGTAGTGCGGTGACAAAAACGGCAAGGATTGATTCTAGAATAACAATACTATGAGCCCAATCAGATTTAGGAGCAAAAACCCCATAACCCACCGTCGAAAAAGTTTGCACACTAAAAACAAAATAATGCCATAAAGAATGGTTCGTTCCTTCCAAAGCCCCTGGACACATAAAATACAACAAAGAAAAAACTAAATTAAAGAGAATAAAGAAGACAACGTAAAAAATAAAAAAATTCACCCAGCTCATGACAAGAAGTGAATGATAGAAATCTTCTCCTAACTTTAAAGGAGTTCCTCGCCTCTTAATATTTTTAATTCTTTCAACAATCGTTTGCACGAGTTAAGACTTCTTCTTTTTATACACTTCTTTTTTTTCTTTCGCTTTCTCCACTAACCATTTAGAAAGCATTGCATCGACATCTTCAAGCTCTGCGACAAGCTTTTCTTTGATATTTTTTTCACTTGATAAAACCTTGCGATACTCTTTGAGTGCAGTGGTATCTTCATCAATGTACAGAAGGCGTTTGGCAACTTCTTCTTTTGTCATTCTATAAATTGCCATATCTGCAAGGTACTCTGAGAAGGTGAATTTGTTTTTATTCAAGTATTCAACAAAAGCTTTTCGATTACTCATCTTTTCAGCCTGTGCATAATGCTTTTCTTTGATAAAGCGAATAATCTCATTGTTTTGCAATAATTTTTTCTCGGTTTCTTCGATCAGTAGTTCATATCTTCTTCTTACTACTTGGAATCTCTGCCATGTAAAAAGCTCAATAATATCTTCGACGTTTTGATAAATTTTTACACCGCGCTCTGAAATCAAAGTAAAATTAGCCACAAGACTAGATGATTGACCGATCTCTTCATAGACATCATCGAGGTTAATCTCCGCACCTCTTTTGAAAACCAACTCAATTTCAATTTGATTATCAACGGACGAATCAATAAAATCTTTTAAATAACCAGACTCAATATATTTATTTAAATGCTTATAGATTTTCTTGGCATCAAAACCTTTGGGAAGTTCGGTTATATAGATTTTCCCATCTATCTCACGCATTCCCATGGGGAAAATAATTTTATTATTTTTATCGACTTGAATTTTTTCCGTGTAATAATTTACAAAAGGTTTTATTTTTTTAGGCTTTCCATTTTGCAAGCACTCTATCATGCTGGCAACAATATCTTTATGATGATAACTTGGTATGGTTGAAGAAAAACCTGTTCCAATTCCTTCTGCTCCGTTAAGAAGCATGAGAGGGAGCTTCGGTAAAAGACAAAGTGGCTCCATTACTTTATCATCGTAATTAGGAATCATGGTCACCTGGTTCATATCATCAAAAAGTAAATAATCTGCAATTTTTCCGAGTTTACATTCAATATATCTCGCTGCTGCGGGAGAAGGCTCCATGCGCTCGCCGAAATACCCTTTCTTATCAACCAAGGGGTAATTATTACTAAATGTATAGTCTTGAGCAAGGTTAACAATTGATGACTCAATAGATGCGGGCCCATGGGGATGCAAAGTTAAAACAAGCCCTGTCACAGAAGAAACTTTCATGAGTCCTTTGCTTTGATTTTTCCACAAAGTGTACAGGATTCTTCTTTGTGAAGGCTTCAGTCCATCCTGTAAATACGGAATCGCTCGATCCATTAATGAATAAATCTGGTAATTGCGATATTCTTCTTTTACAAGTTCTGTGAGTTTTATACTGTCAAAATTATTTTTTTTACTCATGGCTTATTCCTTATCTACTAACAAATCTTTTCTTTTCTGAGTGTCTTTTCCAAAACACACATCAAGCATATCTTGAGCATCTTTTGCATCATCTACTGAGATCTGGACAAAATGCTCTTTTTGCATAACATATTTAAAAGCTTCCGCAGACATTTCTCCAAGCCCCTTATTGCGCTGAATTTCTTTAATTTGAATCTCTTTTTTTTCTTTTAAAGTATCTAATTGTTCTTGGTTATCTGCATAGAATGTTCCCTTATTTGTGATAACTTCAAAGAGAGGCGCTTTCGCAACAAAAATCATTTTTTTGGTAAACATTTCAGGCCAGTAACTATAGAAAAAATTAATCAGAAGAGTGTTGATATGACCACCGTCGACATCGGAATCGGCAAAGAAAACAATTTTCGAATAACGCAATTCTTCTTCGTTGATAGGCTGACCAATAATAAGACCAACCGAAGCCATAATATTAGAAAACTCCTCATTTTCAAGCACCTCTTTAATTCGCGCCTGAGAAACATTCATCGGCTTTCCTCGAAGGGCAATTCCTCCCTGATAAAGCTTGTCACGCGCGGAGCGAAGACCTCCAATGGCTGAGTCCCCTTCGCAAATAAATAAAGTACATTTATCGCGATCCTTCCTTGCATTGGCATCAAGCAATTTTTCTACTTTAACACGCTTCGATTTCTTGCCCAGATTTGTCGCCTCTTTAAGTTCTAAAAATTTATGACGTGAACGAGCTCGCTCCAGAACATTATCAAGGAACTGTTTATTGTTTCTAAAAAATTTAGGTAAATTCTGATCGATGAAATCTTGAATACATTTTTCTAAATCTTTATCGCGCACCAATTTACGCTTAGTCTGCGATTCAAAGCGAGGGTTAGGCATTGTAATGCCCATCACAAAAGTTAATCCAGAAAGAATGTCATTATCTATTAACTGTATCTTTTCTTTTCGGCATTCTTTATCTAGTTTTATCTTCACTTCATTAATGAAAATTCTCTTTACTTTATCTTGATGAAATCCTCCATCAAAGGTGGGAGTTGAATTCACAAAACTAATAAAACGCTCGCGTTCATCAGATTGTAAATTAATACCAACTGAAACATGAATATCAATTTGAGCTTTGTATTTTTTATTTTGTGGTCCCATTCCTTCAACAACAAAATGACTATCTCCCAAAAGCATTGAAGAAGAATTTACTTTTAATGCCAGCTCAAACAATCCTTTTTTTGAGACAATCATCTCTCCATTAAAACGAAACACTAAGCCCGGGTTATTAAAAGCTAAATCGTAAATTCTTTTGCGCAATAAATCAGGGTCAATTTTATTATCATGATAAACTTCAGAAGCTAACGTAACTTTAACGGCAACTCCAGAAGCTCCTTTAAAAGGAGACTTCTTTGATTTTTTAACAGTGAGAGCTCCATCTATAAATGTGAATGTCTGCTGTTGTTTAGAATTATAATGTTTTGAAGTGACTTCAAATAAGTCTGAGGTGAGACACGTTGCAGATGCACCAACGCCGTTTTGCCCTAAAGTACGAGAGAGAAAACCTTGAGCATCAACTTCTGAATCTTTAAATTTTGAACCAGTTCGAAATTCAGTGTAAACCATTTCAACTTTATCTAGAGGAATACCAATCCCATTATCGGCAATGGTAATTGTCTGACAATCTTCGCTTAAGGTCACGTCAACTTGAGTCACGTGCTTACGGTAAAACTCATCGACACAGTTATCAAGTATTTCTTCGATTGCTTTTGATTTTGCCTGATGAAAATCAACTGCAAGAAATTCCACGCTGTCATTTTTATAAAGGTATGTCTCCAAAATTTCTGGATCATTACTTCCAAAAACAAGACTGACCCTATTGCGACAATGCCATCTTTGGTCTTTTGCCTCAATTTGCGCTTCCTTTACTTTATTTGCTTTGCGTTTTACAACCTCCATGGCCCGCCTCAATCCTTTTTATAAATTTCTGTTAAAATTACCCTTAATAAGTTATTCTACTTGCAAAAAACTATAAAGCCAAAGCCTAAGGAAGCAAATATGTTTGAGTTACACAATATTTTTAAAAAAAATATTGCAGAGGAAATTCTAAAAATTGAAACTATTGCTGGTTCATTTTCACTTGATGAAATCTATCATCAATTTGCAAGGCCACCAAGTTTTGAAGTTGCCCACTATTCTTTTCCTTGTTTTAGAATCGCGAAAATACTTAAAAAAAATCCTGCCGAAACTGCTCAGATAATCGCTGCAAAAATAAAAATTCCTGATTTTTTAAATGATTGTAACGCAGTGGGTCCCTATGTTAATTTCAAAATAAATCCTAATTGTTTTTCACAACTTCTCATTCCTCAAATTTTAAAAAATCAATTTACTCCTAAGCAAATGATTAAAAATCCCGCCAAAACGATGGTCGAGTTTTCACAACCCAACACCCATAAAGAACTCCATGTCGGACATATGCGAAATCTATGTCTCGGAGACGCTCTGATCAAAATCAGTCGCGCGGTAGGAATTGAGACACTCAGCGCAACCTATCCTGGAGATATGGGAACACATGTTGCAAAATGTCTTTGGTTTCTGAAAAAAAATCCGAATTTAGAAGAGCCTATCTCGCGCAAAGGAGCGTGGCTTGGAAGTCTTTATTCGCAGGCTGAAGCAATTCTGGTTGCGGAAAAAGGAACAGAAAAAGAAAATCAAAATCGCATTGAGCTCACAGCCATTTTAGAAGAACTTCATCAACAAAAAGGTGATTTTTTTGATCTATGGAAAAAAACTCGTCAGTGGTCTCTCGATTTAATGAATGAAGTTTATCGTTGGGCGGATGTAAAATTTGATCGTTGGTATTTTGAATCAGAGGTTGATAAAAAATCAATTGAACTCGTTTCGAAATATTTTGAGCAAGGTTTATTTGTTAAAGATGACGGTGCAATTGGTATTAACTTACAAGACTATAAATTAGGTTTTTGTATCCTCATTAAAACTGATGGCAATGGTGTCTATGCGACAAAAGATTTAGAACTCGCTCGCAAAAAATTTGAGGAAGAAAAAATCGAAAAAAATATCTATGTAGTCGATGAAAGACAATCTCTGCATTTCAAACAAGTCTTTAAAACACTCGAACTTATGGGTTATAAAAATGCAACTAAATGCCATCACCTAGCCTATAATTTCGTAGAACTTCCCGATGGCCCCATTAGCTCGCGAAAAGGCAATATTGTTCCCATTCAAGAATTGATTGATAAAATGGAACAACGAATTTCACAAGACTACCTGAATCGCCATATTGATTCTTGGAGCTTAGAAGAAAGACAAGCAACTGCGCACATTATTGCCAAAGGAGCAATCAAATACGGAATGCTCTGTATGGATCCACTAAAAAAGATCATTTTCAATATGGAAGAGTGGTTGAAATTAGATGGCGACTCGGGCCCTTATTTACAATACACTTTTGCGCGCATCAATTCACTTCTAAGCAAAAGTGATCAAAAGTATTGTGAGACATTTGGCGCTCTTCATGAGCAAAATGAAATTGAGCTTTTGATGATACTGAGCGAACTCAATGAAGTTATTCAAGCAGCCTATCTTGAAAATAAACCTAATCTGCTAACACAATATCTTTATTCCTTGGCTAAAATTTTTAATAGCTACTATGCCAACACTTCTATTTTAAAATCTGAAAATGATACCCTGAAAACCGAAAGACTCTCCCTGGCAAAAGCCGTCTCTATCCATATAAAAAATGCGCTTGCTCTTTTGGGAATCGATGTTCCAGAGAGAATGTAAAAGGATCAAATCGTGAAAATATTTTTTATTTTTTTATTACTATCATCTCAAGCAATTATTGCCAAACCTCTTATTGGCAATGGTATGAATCCTCAATTAACTCTTTATTTTTTTAATACTCCAAAAGGAATTAATTGGAATTCGCCAAAGGATCTTCTTTTTAGTGTTCTGATTAATTCTCTTTCTTTTAAACGCCATTCTATTGGCCATGTTGCGGTGGAACTCTCTTGTCCGCAAAACAAATATTATAATTTAACCGGCATGACTAACCTTGAAGATCCTTATAAAAAGGACATCCTTATTCATCGTGAAGGCTTCAATGTTATATTTAAAGGCATTAAAGGGCGTTTAGAAAATATTTCTGACTTAACAACCGAGCTCACCAATGAATTTAAAACTGGAGAAAGAGTTAATTTCCTGACTATGAAAATTTCGGAGTCAAACTGTCTCAAACTTTCAACCTATTTAGAAGAGTACAAAAAGATAGGAGAAAAAGAAAATTTTAAAGACTGGTATGGGCTACCGAATCGTCCTCGCTACAAAGAAGGAGCTGGCTGCTCCGCTTTTGGTGTGAGTTTTCTCGATGTTGCAGGTATTCTGCGTCCAGAATATGTTAAAAATTGGAGTTATTTTATACGTGTTCCCCAATCACTTATTGGAAATGAAGAAAACAAAGTGGGTATCATTAAACTACTCACTCTCTCAAAAAATGAAAATCGTTGGGCACTGGAAAAAGAAAATCATCGAGACATATTTTTTTGGGACCCCGACGCTATGAATACTTGGGTCAAAAAAATATCTGAACAAAGTAACCCTTCTCCCTTTACGAAAGTTAAATTCTTAAATTCAATTGGTCTATACATAGACGAATCTTCGATTGAAGCTAATAATTCACCTATTTGGCTTAAATAACTAGTCAAAATCCCTAAATAGGTATAATTTCGCCTTATTTAGGGAATTGCCATTATGTTTAAATTTAGCAGAAAAATTGAGTACGCTCTTATGGTTTTACAGTATATGTATGTCCGTGAGGAGCAGCATCTTTTTAGTTCTCGTGAAATCTGCGATGATCTCAAAATCCCTTTTGATACAACATCTAAAGTGCTTCAAACCCTTACTCATACCAAGGTTCTAAAATCAACTCAAGGGATACAGGGGGGATACTGCCTTGACTTAAACTTAAGTCAATTTAAACTGTATGACTTTATTACTTCAATAGAAAATTCAAGCTCCAGCATCGCCTGTGAGTCAGGAGATTGTGAACTGATCGGCCACTGCAATATTCAAAAGCCTCTCAAAAAAATTCACAACCTCGTTTCTAATTATTTAAAAACAATTTCAGTCAAAGAAGTCCTGGATAATAAAA
>CAYQEW010000057.1:9421-9703 GCA_964416605.1 uncultured Bacteriovoracaceae bacterium
ATCGATATCAAGACCAGAATCAGTTCACAATCTCCTGGATAATAAAAATGGAAATTAATAATAACTATAAATACGGATTCACAACGGATATTGAGCAAGTAGAATTTCCCAAGGGCTTAAGCACGGAAGTCATAAAAATGATTTCAGCTAAAAATAACGAGCCCGACTGGTTGCTTAATTTTAGACTTGAAGCCTATGAATACTTCAAAACCCTCACTCATCCCAATTGGCAGTATTTTAAATTACCTAAAATTGATTTTAACGATGTCTATTACTACGCTG
>CAYQEW010000058.1:0-9696 GCA_964416605.1 uncultured Bacteriovoracaceae bacterium
AAGTCTTTTTAGTAATTTTTTCATAGTGCTTTTTAGCAGATTTAACTTTTGTTCAATATCATGAAAAATTTGATCTCTTATCTTAATTATGTTAGGATTCGCTCCATTAAACTAAACAAAGGTAAATAATGGCTAAGGCAAAAGAAACTATTTATATCCGTATCGCAGAAAGTTTTCCTGCAGATAAAGCGATTAAAAAATTTAAAAGACTTTGTGATCTATACGGAATCGTAAAAGAGTACCGCGCAAGACAAGAGTACAAAAAACCTTCTATTAAAGCGAAAGAAAAAAGAGAATCAGCTGAAAAAAGAAGAAGAAAAAACGATAGAATGATTAGATCTTTTTCTAAAATTTAATTATGTCACAAGCATCCATTGAGTCGCTCTATTGTCATTTGACAAAAATCATTAGTGAGACCAATGGAATATCTTTGAGAGACACTCTCGTTCTGTGTCTCTCTGATTCTAGTTTAGAAAAAAATAATCGACAATTAATTAACGAGTTCATTGAAAAGCTTAATGACTTTCAAGCCAATAAAATCAAGCTCGATATTCTTATTTCCCATCCTGTCGCAAAAGCACTTTTTTTATTTTTTAAAAACTTTCCACTTTCTTTTTCGGAAGAACATATTCATCTCACAGGCTCTCTTAACGCTGACTTTATCTTTGAAAAAATAATGCCTCTTTTGACTGGGCCTCACGGTTTAGTGTATGAAGCAAAACTCAAAGAAGTATATGGAGATGAATACCAAGGAATAAAAAATAAAAATGATGTACAAAAACTTATTCAACTCGCAAGCGGAGATGAATTTGCTCGCTATTTAAAAATTCTTTATCTTCCAAAACTAGTTCTCATTAATCGGGAAGCTCATAAAGATGCTGCCTACCACATGGCAGAGGAACTCTTTACCAAGTTTAACGTCGGGAAAATTCGCTTAAAGTTCACCCTCTCTCGCGCGAGCACAACATCCGATGAACAAATTCCCGGAATAGATCAGATAACTGAAGAAGACGTGGTCTTAGGTTTATTTGAAGGCTTTATGGCTTTCAAAAAAACACACCCTACTTTTGAATTTATCCTCTCACCTTGCTTTCGAAAAGAAGCTTTCTTTTACGATGGTGTTAACTTTAAAAATAAACAAGAGCATTTCAATCATCAAGTTAAAGCACTACTTGAGATTATCGAAAAATATCCCGAACTAAAAGATCGTCTTTGTGAAGTGGATACGGTTGGTGATGAAAAAGAACTTTACCGGAAAACTCATTTTAATGACATGAAGCAGGGATTTCGTAAGCTGCAATACCGCGGTTTTGCGATTAGAAGCCATCATGGCGAAACATGGCAAACTCTTAAAAAAGGAGTTCAAGCCGTAGATAATGCGATGAATATTTGGAGAATTGATACTCTTGAGCACGGCTTAAGCCTAGGAATAAATCCCAATTTTTATTTTCATCAAATTTATCAAAGCATTATTGAAGCCAATAACCTAGGCTCTCCAATCAAGCTGGGAACCCAAAACTATCGTGAACTACTCGATATGGATTGGCAAAATTATACCGAGATTAGAGACAAGATTATAGATGGAATCAAATTAAATAATGCAGAAGGTAGAAAATTTCTCAAAATAAAATTTCATACTGCAAGAGAAGTTGAATCCTATCAACACGATGTTCTCAATAGGATGATTCAAAAAAATATGAATCTCGTTGCTCTTCCAACTTCAAATAAAAGACTCACCGGTTCATTTAGAGACTTCAAAGACCATCCCTTTTCTTGGTGGGAGAAAAAAGGGGTGCGCTTAGGAATAGGAACTGATAACTACATTACTCTTAATACAAATTACATAAATGAACTTCTTATCATGCTTTGCACTGATGCCAACGAACTTAAAATTACTAAAATTCTCATGATTGCAACTGGTGAAACAAGAAGACCGTATATCAGTCAATTACTTTGGACGATGCGAAACAAGCTCTTTTCCGAAGAAATTTAACCATCATTAAATCAAGTCCCAAATTTATCAAAATAATAATATCTGAGCGAAAAGAGATGAGTTTGAGTGAGAATGTTAAACCAATCATAAAGCAAGTCCACGAAAGTAAACTTAAAATAATTCCCCACTTTGAGAATCCCATATCCCCTAATAAATGATGAAGATGATTGCGATCAGGAGTAAAAGGCGATTGCTTACTCTGTACTCTTTTCATAAAAACTTGAAGGGTATCAATAAGTGGGACAACAAATAAAGCCAGAATAATGGCAGGATCTCCTAACCAACTCAACTGCGAAGATTCAGGGATATTGATAAATTGAATTGAGTAAATGGCAAAAATATAACCTAAGGACAAAGATCCTCCGTCTCCCATAAAGATCTTAGCATTGGGCCTATTATAGATCATAAAACCAAAAAGCGCTGCGCTTAAACTTGCAAGATGGATGCATTGCAAAAACTGTCCATTGAGTCCAAAAATCAAAGCTAAGCTAGCACTCGACAAGAAACTTATTGAGGTCAATAAACCATCTGAGCCATCAATAAAATTATGAGCATTCACAAAAAGTAAAATGACAAAAAGACTGAAGCAAAATGAAAAAAAAGTATTCAATTCAAAAAGATTAAACACACCTTTAAAGCTTGTGAGGGAAAAGCCTAACCACCAAATAGAACAGCTAATAACCGCAATGAGCACGAAAAATTTCTTCTTTGTATCCACCGGAGAAAAATCGTCTTTAAGTCCAATAAAAAAAATAATTATAACAAAAAAGAAATAGCGAAAATCATGAAAAGAACTTTCTTGAGACAAGATCAAACTGACTATGCCTGAAATCAAAAATGCCACAAAAAGAGCAACTCCTCCTAATCTTGGAATATTCTCATTATGAATTTTACGCTCATCAGGTTTATCAAAAAGACTATATTTATGCGCCCAATGAATAAGAAAAGGGGTCAGACTTACGACAATCAAAAAAGAAAGAAGGAAGCACAAACTAATAATCCAATATACACTCAAAACAATTTCCTTTTTAAAATAATAATATATTATTTAGTCATGGATATGACAAAAAAGAATATAGATTCGCCCCATAGTATTATGGCTTCTGTTTTGCGCCAAGAATCACAGGCAATTTTACAGGCTGAACAAAACTTAAGAAATGACGATGTCGTTTCTATTGCACAAATGTTTTCACAGTGCGATCCAGACAAAGATAAACTGATTACAATAGGAATTGGCAAAAGTGGAGTTATTGCTCAAAAAATTGCCTCAACCTTTACGTCACTTGGACTAAAATCGCTTTTTCTTCACCCGAGTGAAGCCTTGCACGGAGACCTTGGACTCGTCGGAAATAATGATATCGCTATCATTATTAGCAACTCCGGAAATACTGAAGAAATTTTAAAACTTCTTCCTTTTCTTCAAATTCCAAAGGAGAGAAGAATTGCACTAGTCGGAAAAGTGGACTCACCTATCGCCTCAGCCTGTCTTGCGGTTATGGATTGCTCCGTTGAAAAAGAAGCTTGTATTAATAATCAAGCACCAACCACCAGCACAACAACCGCGCTTGCTCTAGGTGATGCAATGGCTGTTTTATATGAACATCTTTCAGGTATTTCCAAAGAACATTTTGCCAAATTTCATCCGGGAGGCAAATTAGGAAAAGCTCTATCTCTTCAAGTAGAACATATCATGTTGCCCATTCACGAATGCCCACTTATCAAAAAAGAAGATACTCTTTTAGAAGTACTTTTTGCCTTGTCCAAACAACCAATTGGCATGGCCATTATTCTCAACGCTGATGGCTCTCTTGGTGGCATAGTGGTCGAAGGTGATATAAAAAGAGCTATGATCAAAGATCCCAATTCCTTGAATTCTCAAATCAAAGATATTTACAACACATCTCCTGTCACAATAAACGCAGATGCCCTCGCCATTGAGGCTCTCGAAATAATGCAAAAAAGGAATCATCCAATCGGCGTTGTTCCTGTTTTAAAAGGGACTCAATGTGTCGGTGCATTAAGGCTGCATGATCTTTTAAAAAGTGGAATATAAAAAGGAAAAATATGAAATTACTTTTAGCATCGCTTCTATTCTTTAATCTTTTAAACGCATTTGATTTAAGTGAAAATGAAAGACATCTCCTCTCAAAAACAAAGCTACTTAAAACTTTCAATCAAATGGTTGAGGGCTTTGGTAATGCTCAAGGAAAAGATGAACTTCGAAAATGGAAAATTGAACAAAAAATTGAATTTCAAAAAGATGTTTTATTTTCGTCTTTAAGTGAACACAATAAAAAAATTCTCTATAAACTAAGTGAGAATGTCGAAAAAGGCATCACCTCATCGCCTTCACATGAGGCTATTTCTGAACCAGTAAAACAAGATGAAATTGCTCCAGCTCCTATGCCAGAGGAAACGACCGAAACCGTTTCTGCACCTCCTCCAGAAGAGGTTGCATCAGCTCCCGCACCTGAGACAAAGCCAGAACAAAAACCAGAAGAAACCCTTAATCAAACAGAAACACCTAATCCAGACACTGTTGCCAATACTCCAGTTGAATCTCCTGCAAGCGATGAATTAGGCATTCCAGATACCCCTCCAGTTGAAGAAGAAGTTGCAGCTGCTCCCATTGAAGAACCTGCTCCTGAAATAGCAAAACCCATTGAAGTAAATCATATTGAAAAAAATGAAAATGCAGCTCAAAATACTTTTGGCAATATTTTTAAATCGAAAGAAAATTTCATGCAATTTCTATCTACTCCCATTGCCATAGCCATCCTAGGATTTCTTGCGGTATTTCTTCTTTTAATGCTTCTCTTCCTTCGAGGTAAAAGAAAAAGACAAGACACTATTCAAGAATATGAAGAAGAAATTGACTTAGAAATTCCCGATGAAATAAAAGAAGAGAATAAATTCTAGAGCTTTGAAAGAGTGTCCATCGCATCCAAGATGGATACTCTTGATTCACTGACATTCTTTTTTATTTGATCAATTTTATTTTGGTTTACTAGCAAAAATTTTTCTAACGCAATATTTTCCACGAAACGATTGAGAGCAAAAGTTAAATGATGAGCTCTCTTTTCCTTTACTTCTGCCAAGTTTTTAAAAATTTTTTGGCAGTGATGAAAAAAATTCTCACAGGCATCGGCACTATGCTGCATATGTAAGCCAAAATAATAATTATCTAAAGTATTGAGTAAGTTTAAAGAATGTTTATATTGCTCTAAGGTATTCTGAGCCGCTTTAATATCCAGGTCTGCTTTATTGACAATAAGAGCATTGATTGATTCTAAAATACCTCTTTTCATTCCTTGCAAATCATCTCCCAAGCCAGGTTGAACTAAGAATAAAAAAAGATCCACCATGGAGCTTAGATCAAACTCGCTCTGTCCTGTTCCAACAGTCTCAACAAAAATAATATCGAATTCTGCTAACTCAAAAAGAAGTATCGATTCAAGAGTGCTTTTTGAAACTCCTCCTAAATTATTTTTACTCGGAACTGGACGCACAAAAACGAGATCTTCGGAAATAAGATCGTTCATACGAGTTTTATCTCCGAGAATACTCCCTCCTGAATACTGACTGGATGGATCAATTGCAAGTACCGCAATACTTTTACCCATTTTTAAGCAATAAGATCCGAAAGAATTAATAAATGAACTTTTACCAACTCCAGGCGCTCCAGTGACACCAATGCGCCAAGAAATATGATTTGATTTATCTTTTTTTAGAATATCCCGAATGGAAAGATTATCTTCTTTTTTTTTGCTTTCAATAAGAGTGAAAGCTTTGCCGAGAGTGACACGATCTTTATTCTTTAATTTTTCTAAAAAAATGTCTTTATCCATTGAGTCCTTTTAATACCTGTAAAATAGCTTCATCTATTTTTGTGCCAGGTCCAAAAATATCGAGAACTCCCATCGCCTTTAATAATTCATAATCTTCTGGAGGAATCACTCCTCCTACGATAATTTTAATATCAGATCTTCCAAAATTTTTTAATTCTTCGATTAACATCGGAACGAGAGCTAAATGTCCTGCCGCAAGAGAACTAATTCCCACAACATGAACATCATTTTCAACTGCTTGTTTGGCAACTTCTTTTGGCGTTTGAAAAAGAGAACCAATATCCACATCAAACCCATAATCGGCAAAAGCTGAGGCGATAATCTTCTGGCCTCGATCATGGCCATCCTGACCAACTTTGGCGATTAGAATTCTTGGACGTCTTCCAAATAAATTCTCAAAATCAGAAATTTTATTTTTTATAATTTCAATTTCACTACTATTTTTATTTTTTTGCATATTTCTTATGTAAACCCCATGAGTTAAATTCATTTTTGCTTGATAGCGAGTAAAGCATTCTTCCAAAACACTGCTGACCTCTCCAAGAGTCGCATAATTTTCCATCGCTTTTATAGTATACTCGAGTAAATTCAAATCACCCATGGCAGCATTTTTTAAATCGCGCAAAGCCTCTTTCGTTTTATTCTCATCTCTCATTTTTTTTAGACTATCCAGTCTTTTAATTTGAGATTGTAAAACCTTTTTGTTCTCAACTTTTAACATCGGAATTTTATCTTGAGAGGCATATTCAAAAGTATTAACGCCAATAATTTTAGTTGCACTGGAATCAATTGATGCTTGAATAAAGGCTGCAGACTCCTCAATTCGCATTTTAGGTACTCCTGACTCTATTGCCTTGGCCATTCCTCCGAGTGCCTCAATCTCTTCAATATGATTATTTGCTTTATCTATTAAATCATTGGTCAAACTTTCCATAAAAACACTTCCTCCCCAAGGATCAATAAAATGGCAGGAATCAGTTTCTTTTTGAATAATCATTTGAGTGTTTCTTGCAACTTTCGCACTAAAAACACTTGGAAGAGAAAATGCTTCATCAAGAGAATTGGTATGCAGAGACTGAGTATGTCCATGAACTGCCGCAAGAGCTTCAATCGAAGTTCGTGTTATATTATTATATATTTCTTGGGCGGTAAGACTCCATCCAGAGGTTTGGCAATGACATCTTAAAACCAATGATTTTTCATTCTTCGGCGAAAATTGCTTCATCAGTTTCGCCCAAAGAACTCTTGCTGCACGAAGTTTTGCCACTTCATGAAAGTAGTCCATTCCAATTCCCCAGAAAAAAGAAAGCCTTGGTGCAAAATCATCTACGGCAATACCTGCCTCAATCCCTTTGCGAACATATTCCAGGCCATCTGCGAGTGTATAGGCTAACTCTAAGTCAGTACTCGCTCCTGCTTCTTGCATATGATAACCTGAAATACTTATTGAATTAAATTTAGGCATGTTTTTAGAAGTATAGCTAAAAATATCAGAGATAATACGCATCGAAGGAGCCGGTGGGTAGATATAGGTATTGCGAACCATGAACTCTTTTAATATATCATTTTGAATTGTCCCACTAAGCTTTTCGGGAGAAACCCCTTGCTCTTTGGCTGCCAAAATATATAGCGCCAAAATGGGAAGAACCGCTCCATTCATCGTCATTGAAACACTTACTTTATCAAGAGGAATATCCTTAAATAAAATGCGCATATCGAGGATAGAATCAATTGCAACTCCAGCCATTCCCACATCACCCATTGCACGCGGATGATCCGAATCGTAACCGCGGTGAGTTGGTAAATCAAAAGCAATCGACAATCCAGTTTGGCCGGCTTTCAAATTATTTTTATAGAATTCATTGCTTTCCTCTGCCGTTGAAAATCCCGCATATTGTCTAATCGTCCAAGGGCGACTGAGGTACATTGATGCATAGGGACCTCTCAAAAAAGGAAATTGCCCTGGATAAGATAAAAGTTCCGAATCATTACAAGAACTCTCTTCTTTAAAGATATGAACCGCTTTCCATTCTTGATTTTTTTGAGTTATCTTTTTCCACGCCTTTTCGCAGTACTGATAAGAGAGATTTTCAACCAGAAAACTTCCTTCTAAGGGGTTTAATACTGTATCCAGCTTAGACTCATGCACCAAAACATTTAATATATTTACTTCAAGACGTTTTAAATCTTGTGAATCGTTCTCATTTTCAAAAGTATCGATCCAAATTTCAGAAACCATTGAAAGAAGCATTGATGTATAAGTTAAAGAATAGCGAATACAATTATCCCAGACTTCATTTTTACTTAAGATTGAAGAATCTATATCCCCGACGATAAAAGGCTCATACAAATCGAAGCCTTTTATCTTTTGCCAGTTTCGCATCAAAAAACGAAAACTTTTTATTTTGGCTGCAAACAAGAAGAGATTCATATCAAATTCAAAAATGAAGTTTATTTTTTTAAACTCATCCACACTAAGATTCATGCTATTTAAAGAGAAGAAGCAATCTTCTAACTCCTTGACTCTTATAAAATAAGGACTCGTGGTATCTTTGTATGAAAATGATAGGCTAGAATCCGCGCTCCAATCGGTGTAAATCTCACTGTAAAGTTTTTGATTATCTAAAACTAAAAAATGATAGATTCCAAGACTTTTATTTATATTGATGGTTTCGTTGATTTTTTCATTACTTATTATTTTTTTTACAAGACGAGTAGAATTTTTTTCAGAAACACTTCCAAAACGAATGTCCCAAGAAGAAGGAATTGAATTAAATAAAGGAGTATGTTCGAGAGAAGGGACTTCTTTTTTTAAAGATAATTGCCATTGTTCTTTTTGTTTCATATATCCTTACCTTTTTATTTTCTAGCAACTATATAGCATATCCAAGCAGGAGCATTTTCAGCCTTTTCTTCTTTTGTAAAATAGCTCTCATTTACGGGCTCATCCTGCTCCCAATAAACAATTATCTCTTTAAATCCAGCCTCAGAGAGTAAATCTCTCAATTCAGCAGGGGTCCAAAAACGCCAATCATAAGAAAAAGCATTCTTATACAAAAAATCTTTGTACTTAAAATGGATGGCATACTGGCAATGATTATTAATCGGATTAAATTCCTGACACTCCCAGAAATAAGAAAAATTTGAAAAACTTTTTTTATCTTTAATTTTTTGATGACACTGCGTGCCTCCAAAATTGTCTAAACAAAATAAGCCATCATTCTGGAGAGACTTTCTAATATTTTTAAAATAATCAAGAAGAACCGAGCGTTCTTTAAAAATCATATAAGAAAAATTAAACGCGGTAATAATATCTGTTTTAAAGTCCGTCGAAATAAGAACGTCTTGATTAAGATAGCTTACTCTTTCTCTTTGTGTGGGCTTTAATTTGCTTAAATGTTTTCTTTTTCCATAATCAGTTGGCTCTGAATCAAAATCAAGTCCGACAGCCCAAAAGTTTTTTTCTCTTTTCACCCACTCACAAAGCAGTAAACCTGTTCCGCAAAAATCCTCTCGAAGTGAAGTCGGACTTTTATTATTTAACTGGGTATAGGTTTCTAAAAGAAAATCAACATCGGCGTCTGGAGATTGAACAGCCTTTTCATAAAGGCTGTATTTTGTGTCTCTGTTTAACTTTTTTTTTTGATGTGTCATTAATTTAAATCTTTAAAAATCATCAACGTCTCTTCTAAGTAAGGATCTTTTTTTAATTTTTCTTCAAATTCTTTGAAGCGTTCTTTTTTTTCAGTGTTATCTAGTTTTTCAGAACTTGTCACAACAATATCTTCAATGATTTCTTCTTTTTTATGTTTTTCAGTTAATGCTTTTAATTTTTCGTTTTCCTTCAAATATTCA
>CAYQEW010000059.1:0-9517 GCA_964416605.1 uncultured Bacteriovoracaceae bacterium
TGAAGAGATGTGGACGGTGAGTTTTGGGGGAATTAAATTAGATTTGGTTAATACCCACAATGATTTGCAAAAAAATATTGATCATATTTTAAAACAATTTGAAATATACCAAAAAAAACTTTGCTAAAGTTGATCGCTCTAGTCTGGTTAAAAAAGATTATAAGACCTTGTATGCTCAGTCGCGTGCATTTAAGAACTTTATTTACAGATTCACCACCTCCTTTTAGTATCTCCTAAAAGGAATTTTATGAAATATATTTTATTATCACTTCTTCTCTTGGGGTGTGCTTCTTCTGGATATTTTAAATCACTTGATCAAGAGAAAGTTCAAGGACTGTCTGAAAAAGAAGCGGCAGATCGATTCTCCTTAGTGAGCGATGTAAAGTATAATCTCAAGTTTACCCTTACTCTGGGAGAGAAATACTCTGGAGAGAATACAATTAGTTTTACAGGAATACGAACAGATAAGCCTCTTCGAATTGATTACCATGAGGGGATTGTTCATGAAATTCTTCTTAATGGAAAAAATATTGATATTAAAAACTATAATTCCAGATTTATCTTAATTCCCAAAAATACAATTAAGATTGGCGAAAACACTTTAAAAATTTTGTTTAGTCGAAACTATAATAACGATGGCTCCGGATTGCATAAATTTACTGATCCAGAAGATAAAAAACAATATCTCTACACTGACTTTGAACCTTTTGATGCGAACAAATTATTTCCTTGTTTTGATCAACCAGACTTAAAAGCAAAATATGTTTTAGAAGTAGAAGCTCCTAAGAACTGGATTGTTATTAGTTATGCCAAAGAAAAAAGCGTAAAAGATGTAGGGGAAAATAAAGTGTGGACTTTTCCTGAGAGCCTTAAGTTTAGTACCTATATTTTTTCTCTTCATGCCGGAGAATACAAGGTTTGGGAAGATAACTTTGAGGGAATGCCCCTTCGTTTACTTGCCAGACAATCTTTAGCCAAATACGTGATTCCGAGTGAATGGTTCGAGATTTCTAAACAAGGGTTTAAATTTTATAATAATTATTTTGGGGTTAATTATCCTTATGGAAAATATGATCAAATTATAGTTCCTGACTTTAATGCGGGAGCGATGGAAAATGTAGCGGCAGTGACATTTACGGAAAATTATGTTTTTCGAGGTAAGGCTACAATTATTGAACAACAAAGAAGATCCGACACAATTCTTCATGAAATGGCTCATATGTGGTTTGGTGATTTAGTCACAATGAAGTGGTGGAATGGTTTATGGCTTAATGAAAGTTTTGCAACGTTTATGGCAAACTACTCACTTAAAAAAGCCACAGTTTATCAAGATGTGTGGCAAACGTTTTTTGCTTCGACAAAAAGTTGGGCATACTGGGAAGACAATCTTGTGACGACCCATCCCATAGAGCTTCCGGTCAATGATACTTCAAGCGCGTTCTCTAACTTTGATGGTATTACTTATGGGAAGGGAGCATCAGTGCTCAAACAACTTAACTTTTTGTTAGGAGAAGAAAAATTTCAAAAAGGAATTCAAAAATATTTTGCAAAATATGCAGAACAAAATACTCGCATTGAAAATTTTATTGGATCTTTAGAAGAAGGTTCTGGCAAGAAATTAGATTCATGGGTGGAGCAATGGTTAAAAACAACGGGATCAAATAAAATTAAAGTTGATTATGCCTGTGATAAAAATAAGATTTCATCTTTTGCTTTAATCCAAGATCAAACTCCAAGAGAGCATAAGACGCAAATTGCCTTACTTAAAAACAACAAGGTTTATTATGTTTCTCAGACTGTTTATGACAAGTCTACGAACAATGTCAGCGAGTTAATTGGAAAAGAATGCCCTGATTTTGTTTATCCTAATTATCAAGACTATGATTTTGTCAGTGTCGATTTAGATGCAAAAAGTGTAGAATTTGCTCAAAAAAAATTAAGCTCAATTGCGGATAATTTTTTAAGATTGATGGTTTTTAATACCTTGTGGGAAATGGTTGAAGGAAATAGTTTAAGCGTGGAACAATACGTCGATACAATCTTACCCGCTTTAAAAGTTGAAAAAGATCTTATTATTATTTCCTCAACTCTTCGCAAGTTAAACAGATCAGCAAGTTATTTTTATAAGTTAAGTAATAATGAGTATCTTAATACTCTCGATAGTTTTTTATGGTCTCAAACCTTAAGTGCTAAGGCTCACTCTGATGAGAAAAAACTTTATTTTAAATCTTTTACTGAAAATGCTATAGCTGAAAAATCTCTCAAAGAATTAAATTCTCTCATTAATAAAGAAAAAAACATAGCTGGTTTAGAGATAGATCAGGATATGAGATGGCCCATTATTAAAAAACTTAATTCTGTTGCGTTTAATGGAGCAGATAAAATTTTACAAAATGAAAAAGAGCTAGATAAATCAGAAAGAGGTCAACGAAGCGCTATTGAAGCTGAAGTAGCTCGTCCGGAAACAAAAACGAAAGATCAATATTTTGCTCAATTAAAAGATAAATCCATCTCTCTCGCAAAACATAAAAGTATTATGGCATCTTTTTTTCCAGTTAATCAGTTTGACATGATTGCTTCCTATAAAAAACAGTATTTTGACTTACTGAGTGAATCGAAAAACACTCGCGACGAAGAGTTCTTGGACGCTTTGACTGATCGATTTGTACCAAGTGATTGTACTCAAAATACCATCAATGATTTGAAAACTTATTTAGATGTACAAAAAAATTCTTTACCAGCGGTAGCAATGAAGAATTTACGCGTAGCCCTACAAGAAAACGAAAGATGTCTTGGCATTTTAAACTTTTCTAAAAAAAATATAAAAAAAGAATTACTAAAAACATCTGAAATCATAGAGATGAAGGCGCCCTTAGAACTAAGCGGACTATGGATTGAAAAAGCAGAATTGTATACAGTTGTTGATAATAAAGATGATTTCTATATTTATAAGATTAAATCGGGAGAAGCGATAGTTGAAAAAAACTTTTCTGAATTACCTGGTTTCAAAAAAAAAAATTTGATTTAGAGGGATTATCAAAGTGTGGCTCCAATTGGTTTGCCCTCAATGAATTTTCAGGAGAGATATTAGAAATATCAGATGATAGAATAAGTGAAGTAAATATTTATTGGACTGATCTTGATAGAAACTTTAACTCTCAAGGCGGTGCCAATGCTGGATTTGAAGGATTAGCACTCGATTGTGAAAAAAAAGTTCTTTATATTGCCAAAGAAAGAGATAAGCGAAAAATTTATCAAATCAATTTAAATTCAGGTAAAATTTTAAATAGATTTAATTTGAGAATAAAAGACAATGGTAATTCAGATTATTCTGATTTGTTTTATTCTGATAATAAACTTTATATCTTGGAGCGAAATAGCTTTCTTGTAAGCGTTTTTGATTTAACTTCTCAAAAAGAAATTGCAGTTTATGATTTCAGTGAATTTCGAGGATCTTTTGATACTGGACTTCCTTATGGCTTAGCAGAAGGTCTTTTCGTGGATACAAATAAGCGTAATATTTACATCGCTTTTGACAATAATTACAGTCCAAGAAATAAAAATTTTGCACAAAAGCACCAAATTTTAGAAAATAACCACTCTTATATTGTAAAATTTACATACTAATCAGAATTTACTTATCAATATTGATCAGTATGGCCTATAAGAATACCTGAGAGAGAGAGTTAAGTTTTACGTATGTAAACTTAAGAAGAAAGCCTTGCAATTAAACTTTGCAGGGCTTTTTTATTTTAGTACAATTTTTATATGTCTCAATTTCTTTCAGTATTCACCTTGGGCTTACTTACTTTTAGTACCTACTTTTACACACAAGAATCTAATCCTGTTCATTTAAAAAATATTGAGTTGTTATCTTCGAAACAGATGAATTCAATAAATAAATCTTTTGTTATAGAACAAAAAATTTCTCCTTTAAATCTTACTCAAAATAAAATTTTAAAAACGATCGAAAAATCTAATGAAACTTTATTAAATACTCCAGAGATTGCAGAAAAAAATATTATAGATGAGATGATTCAAGATAATATTACTTGCAACTCACCTTCCTTGGTAAATGCTAATCTCCACACCTCATTAGTTTTTTTAGCTGAAAAAGTTGTTTTTAATTCCAACTCAGAACCTTTTGAAGATGGCTTTGCGATGACTCCATGGGATGATCAAGAGGAAGAGTATCAAAGTTCAAAATCAGGATTTATTTATTATGAAAAAAATCATAGCAAAGTAACTTCGAGGTTTTTAAAATTTTCGGCTCAAGGTTATCTGAGCAGTAATATACAAGTGAGTCATGATGGAGCGGAAAACCATCTCATTGTACCAATGATTGACGAAAAAAAATTGGAAAAATTTTTAAAGTCAGAAAAGATTGTTAAAGAAGGTGGCTATCTTCTGGTGAAAGTTATGGATCAATTTATTGATGTTGCTTTGGATAAAAAATTTGGCGCTAAAATATATTTTGATGAAAACTTAAAGCCAATTGAGCCTGAGAAAAATTCTTACCAGTATATAATGTTAACGGGGCTTTCTTCGGGAATTAATCTTATGACGCTCAAGGATTCTTTAGGGGTAAAATACAGCAAAGAAATTTTTATTACTGAAAATGAAGTTCTTGTAGAAAATCCGAGTATCGTCAATGAAACGAAGAACTTTGTTTTATGTGCTGATTACCCGGGCTCAAGAGGAAAGTTATTTGAAGATATTATTGATGTTAAAAAGCTTGTTGTGCCTTCTTATTATGGTTCTGTTATTTATAATGGATCCAACAATTATAGCTATGATAGTTTAGATAAAATAAGTGGTGCTCAAGACACACTTATTATTGATGAAAAAAAATCTCCTCAGATTGAGTTTAAAGTAGCTAATGGAAAAATCGTTAATCCCTCTAGAGAAAAAATTAATCTAACTTTAAATTCATTTATTGGAGACGATGAAAATGGTTGTACTGTTCAGATAAATATTTTTAAACCAGTAAAAGAAATTGTTACTTTTGCTTTAAATGAAGAGGGCGTGCAAGAAAATGCTTCCATGCTTGCCCTTCAAGATGACGGAGTTTATTCTCAAGATATTTTGCCTGTGACAAAAGAAATATACCTCAATATGATTTCGCAGGGGATAATTGCTGCAAAAATTTCTTTCGAAGATGGATCAGAAGATTTTGTGACTCATTATTGTTCTCTTGATACCTATATTATCGAAAATTAAATTTTATTTAGGCTCAATAGAGCAACTTACAAACCATTGAGTCGAGTAAGTGCCATTCACCAAGGCTAATGCAGGAATACCTGTATAACTTATAGCAAAATCAGACCATTCAGAGGTTGCTCCACTGGGCCCACCGTTTGCTCCAAAGGGAAAAGGAAAACTTCCAACCCCTGCAATACTACTCGTCATTTCCAAGTCACTAAAATAAAATTTATAAATAGAGTTTAATTGATGCTCGAGATGGTCGCTAAAATCCACATTGTAAATAGTAGAATAAGGGGATGCCGGATCTCCTTGGGTATTATTGGCAAGATTAACTCGAACAATTTTTAAATTGGTCTGACTCGTAGTAAGGTCTAAGTTGGAGGCAACGGGCTCTGGATCCATTGATACCTCACATGCGGGATTGATAGTTGAAGATAGATTTATAGAATCACTACTGCTGGCATGTAAGCAAGTTGTATTTAGCAATAAAAAATAAATGAAAAAAATATTTTTTATCATACTAAATTCCTATATGTTAAATAAGTGGACCACAAGAGCCATACCAAGTTGCGGAATAGGTGCCTTGAACTAAACTGAGTGCTGGCACACCCGTATAATTTAAATAAAAATCTTCCCAGAAATTAGCTGGGCCGCCAGGCATTGGATAGTTCCCTGAAATGGGAAAATTGCCATTTCCAGAGAGTCCGTCAACTGCCCAATCAACACTGTCAAAACTAAAAAAGCTAGTGGGAACAGAACCGTGGACAAGTTTTTCCTCGTTAGGAAGATCATAATTTAGATTTGCTTCTGAGTTTGCGTGAAGGATAAATCGTCCAATATAGAGATGAGATTGAGAGGTGGTGATATCAAGATTACTTGCTACTGGCTCTGCATTCCATTCAACTTCGCACGCAAAATCAACGTTTGCACTTAAGTTTATAGAATCTGAACTAGAGGCATTGGCTATGAAAGAAAAAATACAGATTAATACGCAAATTATTTTTTTCATAGTTTATGATCTCCTACCGTGAATTATAGTAGGGAAATAAAAAATTATTTTTATTTGAATAATTTTAAATACTTGAATTAAAAATAAAGAAAATAAAAATTCAATGCACTGTGTATTTTTCTGGGCAGTCAGCTAAGCTCAAAAGCTTTCATGGTTCTGTCATAACCTGCTTTTACAAAGTAGCTCGTCACGTCAGAGTTAAGCGTAAAGGCGTTGGCAAAAAATAATTTATAGTCATTGGAGTCGGGATAAATATCGATGTATTTGATATTTTTTTTAATATGCAGTTTTTTTTCTAAAATACTAATAAGATTTTTGCGGTGTTTAGCTGGAAATTTTTCCATGAGAAGATAATCATTAACGGTTTCAATAACGTCATAAGCGGTGGCTTTATTGGCGCGAGCAGTGAGAATTTTCTTTTGTATCATCAGATAAATTGCTTGTAGGCCAATAAAGGGAAGACCGTAGTTAACAAGTGAGCCTATTTCGTCGTGAAATTGATAAGGTGTGTGAGTCCATGAGCTGATGATAATATCGCAGTCATTGTCTTCTGCCACATGAGTGGAGAGTGTTTCACGTATTTCACCATCAATATAATAATCATAATTATTGGTTTCGGAATCTAAAATAGCATAGGGTGCAAAAAATGGGGGAACGCTCATACTCGCTGCTGCTGCATCGGCAATAGAGGTGTTGGTTTTATAATAAGCAGTATTATCATGGGATGCATGAGGATAATTGTATTTTCCAAAAATAACTTTCCTGGAAAAATCTAGCTGAGATGTCACGATAAAAAGATCTGCTTTGTAATCACTGAAATGAGGTTTATCTTTGAGGATTTCGCGGGTCATATAGTCGTGGATACCAGAAGTAGAAAAAAGTCCATTGATGGAGAGAAGTGGCTTTAAGAGTGATTTAATCCCTAATGGAAAATTATCAAAAGGGTGGTACATATCAGATTTACCGGCAAGGCTATAATTTCGTTTAAGTGAAAAGATATCAGAGTACTTGAGAGATCTGAGCTTGCTGTTATTATTTTTTGTTAATTTTAGAGTGCTTTCTACGAAATCTCTTGGTTCAAAGCCAGCTGCGAGAAATGCTCCAATAAAAGATCCAGCGGAAGACCCAACATAGGTTGAAATTTCATAGGAAGATTTTTTGGATTCATTGTGTTTAAAAGTAAGACCTTTTTCCTCAAGTGCCATCGCGACACCGAGATGCCATGCGGCTGCTTTCACTACTCCACCTGAAAGAACAAGGGCTATTTTTTTGTCTTTAAATTCATTTAAATTCATAGATTAAATTATAGAGTTATATGTTGCCTAAAGACAATCGACTTATTAGATTTAGCTATGATAAAATATATACTTCTGGCGTATCTTTTTTTGTTTTTATCCTGCTCGCATCTCACTAAATCATCACGAGTGATGATTTCTTCTCAGGGTAAAAAAACAACTCAAATTGGTTTAGATATAATAAAACAAGGCGGCAATCTATTTGATGCTGCGGCAGCAATGAGCTTTGCTATTAGCGTTGAAAGACCTCAGTCAACAGGGATTGGGGGAGGTGGCTTTATGATGATTCGTCACGCTTCTTCTGAGAAAATAGAAGCGGTGGATTTTCGTGAAAAAGCACCTTTGAAATCATCAAAAAAGATGTTTCTCGACTCTTCTGGAAATGAAATTAAAAATAAATCCCTCAATGGTATTTTTGCTTCAGGTGTTCCTGGTTTAGTTGCTGGGGTGATTGAGATTCATCAGAAATATGGAAAGCTTCCCTTGGCTCAAATTATTGAGCCTGCCATACAATTAGCTCTTAATGGAATAGAAGTAGATAGTCATTTAGGATCAGCGTTAGAAAAGCGCCAAAATATTCTGAGAGAATTTCCTTCATCTAAAAAAATATTTTTTAAAGAAGATCAGATTTTGAAAAAAGGAGATATTCTTAAGCAATTCGATTTAGCTGAGTCTTTAAAGGAAATTCAAAGAAATGGCAGAAATGGTTTCTATCAAAACATTGCAAGCAAAATAGTGAAAACATCAAAGCGTTACGATGGATTGCTGACTGAAAATGATTTTAAAAATTATAACGTTGTTTGGAGAGAGCCTGTTTATGGAGAGTATAGGGGCAATAAAATATTTTCGATGCCTCCACCAAGTTCAGGAGGAGTGCATCTGATAGAGATGCTTAATATTTTAGAAAATGTTCCATTGAATAAAATAAAAAATCAGTCCACGGAAATGATTCATTTAATAACTCAGGCAATGCAACAAGCCTATGCGGATCGAGCAGCGCATATGGCAGATAGTGATTTTATTAAAGTGCCTTTAAAAGATCTTATTTCAAAAAAATATGCTGTTGCTAAATTTTTAGATTTTAAAAATCAAGCCAGACAAGCCGAGAGTGTTCAAGCTGGAAATTTTGAGAAAAAAGAACCTACACAAACGACTCATTTTAGTTTGATTGATGAGCAGGGCAATATGATTAGCTCAACTCAAACAATTAATGGTTGGTTGGGATCAGGTTTGGTTGCAGAAGGAACTGGCATTTTACTCAACAATGAAATGGATGATTTTTCTACAAAGCCCAATGCTTTAAATTCTTTTGGCGCAGTCGGAAGTGATAAAAATCTTGTCGAGCCTCAAAAAAGACCTCTGAGTAGCATGACTCCTACGCTTGTCATCGAAAATGATGGCAAATCACTTATGGCTCTGGGAACAGTTTCGGGAACAGAGATCATTAACTGTGTGTTAAGTACCCTCATTCAACACTTAGACTATAAGGAATCTTTGTTTGCAGCCATTCAGAAGAAAAGATTTCATAACCAATGGAAGCCCGATATACTGTATGTTGAGAAAAACTTGCTCTCTAAAAAACAGGAAAACGTATTAGCTCAGATGGGTTATAAAATTCAAGAAAGAGCTTCGGGCTGCAAGGTTCAAGCAGTTGAGAGAAATGCAAAGGGAGAGCTTATCGGAGCCTCTGATCCTCGTGGAGAAGGACTAGCAAAGGGTCTATGAGAATTAAGGAATTAGCTGAAAAAATTCTTTATCATAAAAAAGCTTATTATAGCGGTAAAGCAGAAATCAGTGATTTTGATTTTGATGCCCTTGAAAATGAGTTGCGCTTACTTGATCCTCAAAATCCCGTTCTTAGCACTATTGGAAGTCAGAGTGGCAATAACAAAGTTGCCCATAGTAAAAAAATGCTTTCTCTGCAAAAAGTTTATGATTTAGAAGACCTTGTGAAGTGGCAAAACAATGAAGAGTTGATTGCAACATATAAGATAGATGGATCCAGTTG
>CAYQEW010000060.1:0-9458 GCA_964416605.1 uncultured Bacteriovoracaceae bacterium
GGCTTGAGAAGAATGCGAAAAAATTAATAGTGAACGCCATTGATATGGAGTTTGCGTGGAATCTGATTGATAAAACAGGGCTTAGATCAAAGCTGATTGCTCTAAGTGATCCGCAAATTGAGAACTCCATGGGCTGGTGGCTGAGTAAGGAACCTCTAAGATCAAAGCCTTTAGGAACGACAGGAAGAACGGCCAAAGAGATTTTTGGTAAAGATCAAATCATGGTGGCTCATGAGACCAATTCTTTTGAAGCCTATGAGAGTATTACCAAGTCTCATGACTTAATGGCAAATGCGTTAATCTCAAGAAAAAACACTGTGGGAGAAGAGGCAGCACATGGTGATGGTTTTTATACACGACTAGGGCGCGAGGGAGGAAAAGGAACAGGTCTTACCATTCGCTTTTACCTTGATCCGAATACTAGGGAAGGAATTGATTTTACGGTTCATGATGATTACATCGTGATTAAAAACAAGAAGGCTTTAAAAGTGATTCCAGAGTCCCTTATCATGACACCCGTAGAGTACTTTAAGAAGCTAGCTGCAGGGCTTGAATTTGATACCACAGATAAAGGAGTCACTGAGAGGCTTAGGAGATCCATTTCAAGACAGCTTAATCTTCTTAGTCCTAGTGAAGAAGCGCAGATTGCCAAAATAGTGGAAAAAAATTGTAAGAGTAGTTTTTCTTATAATATTAATTTATTCAAAGAATGGTTTAGTCTTGAAGTATCAACCAAGTATCCAGAGTTTTTAGAAGGCTATATTCAGAAAAAAATGCTTGATAAGCAAATTGCTGAATATGCTTTAAGTCAGTCTCATTGGACACAAAGTCCACAAGGTGCAGAATTTGTAGAGATACTGATTAAGCGAAGAGATGCTTATAAGCAAATTGCTGAATATGTTTTAAGTCAGTCCCATTGGGCACAAAATCCACAAGGTGCAGACTTGTTAGAAATGCTGATTAAGCAAGGAAGTGCTGATTGGAATATTGCTAAGTATGTTTTAAGCCAGCCCTATTGGGCAGAACATCCAAGAGGTGCGGAGCTTCTAGAAATGCTGATTAAGCAAGGAGATGCTGATGATGGGATTGCTCTGTTTGTTTTAAGTCAGCCGTACTGGGCACAACATAAACGTGGAGCAGAGCTTGTAGAAATGCTGATTAAACAAGGAAAGACTGACGATTGGATTGCTAGGTATATTTTTAGCAAAAGCTATTGGTTAAAACATCCAGCTTTCGTTCCACATTCTAGATGGGAAAAACTTCAGTGGTACTTTTTTAAAGGATTACAAACTAAAGAAAGCATTAGTGCATATCGAGAAAAATTAAAGGCAATTGATTCATGCAATCCTCATTTTATTAAAGGGCCAAGTAAATGAAACA
Organism: uncultured Bacteriovoracaceae bacterium; assembly: GCA_964416605.1. GTDB lineage: Bacteria > Bdellovibrionota > Bacteriovoracia > Bacteriovoracales > Bacteriovoracaceae > CAYQEW01. The sequence continues at coordinate 1,381 of CAYQEW010000060.1, forward strand.
ATTTTTCTTTTTTTTTCATTTCTTTTGTGCTTTTCTCCTCTATTTTTGCGGTTGATCTAGAGACCTTTGAAAAAGAAGTAAAAAACAACCAAGATAAAGTCATTGAGTTTAACTATCTTCGTGAGCAAACAAAGCTTTTAGGTATTGAGCACGGAAAATTTCAAGATAGATGTCGTCTATAAAATTTTAATGATTGATGAAGAAAAGCTTGTGGCAAGAGCCAATAGACTTAGATGGTAAGAAAAAAGAAATTGATTTAAAAGAAGAGTGGATTGAGACGGTATGTCAGAAAGAATAAAAGAAAATAATTTATTGGTAGAGTCTGCGAGTACTTATGATATGGATACGATCTACCAAATGGGATTTGATGCTTGGGGTGAAAATTTATCAATGGATGAATATCTAAACATATGCCGTAATTCATCTAAATATGCACAAGGAGAATGGTTAATATTAAAAGATCCAAAAAATAATATATATTCATCTCTTCTACTTCATAAATTTTCTTTTGATATTTGTGGAATTGGGTCTATCGCAACACCTCTAAGTAAAAGAAAAAAAGGTTATGCATCAATGTTAATAAAAGAAGCCTTAGTTTTATTGGCAAAAGAAAATGTAAAATATATTTACTTGTATTCTGATGTTGAGCCTGTGATTTACGAAAAATTAGGATTTATTTCGCTACCTCTTTTATATCAAAAATATCTGCCTAGCATTTGCATGGTAAATGTATTTGATAAAAATTTGTTGGATTTTGGGGTAATGAGTATTCCAAATTATTTTTAAACGCAACGACGCAGAAGCAAGAAAAACATCAAATTTTACACTTACTCAAACCTTAATACCATAAACATTAAACGATCTAAAAAAACTGGGCAGAATTGGCAGACTGGACTCAGGTCGCTGGCAACTTTTTGGGGCTTCGATAAGCCTAGTCTGGATTAAATGATCCAGGAGATTTAATCAGATTAATAAGCATGGCATTAAGATGATTTGATTGTGTAAGGAGACCTTGTTCATTTAAAAGAAGTAATAAACACTGTGTTTCTTTTAAACTTCCAAGAGCTATCGCATAAAATCTTTTCTTGTCATTGATACTTAATCGCCCTGACCCTTCAGCTAGATTCAAAACAATGGATAATGAAGCTCGTTCAAATTGATTTCGAATCACTGCATTTTTAATTTTAATTTTTTGGCATTCTTGATAAAGACTAAGCGCTAGTTGATAGGTTCTAAAATTTTTCATAATTTCCTCCTGCTGGTTTTGCATTACTTATTCTTAAAAAATAATCAAGGGCGCAGCGGCTACGCCGTTGATACTATCAACCCTTGATTATTTTTTAAGAATAAGTAGTGGTGGTTTTTAGCAGGAGGAAATTATGAAAAATTTTAGAACTTATGATTTAGCTAAGACTTTCTTTCAAGAATGCCAAAAAGTAAAATTAAGTGGTGCAGCTAAAAATCAATTTGAGCGGGCAGTGCTTAGTATTGTTTTAAATCTCGCAGAAGGGAGTTAAGCTATGGAAGTTTTAAAGAAGTGCAAGTTATTTTAGAACTCTATCCTACACAAACGGCTACTCTTAACCCATTATCCGATATTCTCGGTGCACATTTATACAAGCTTTGGAGGAACACATAAATTCCTCTTTTATTAACTGGAAATACTGGCAGACTGTTGTCTGGGCGCTGGCAACAGTTTAGTGGCTTCGATGAATATTGTGAGATTAAAAATAATTTTTAAATTTTAATCAGAGAGATGCAGAAGCACGAAAACATCTACATCAACTCTTACTCAAACTTCAATACAATAAACATCAAACGATCTAGTAAGCTGGAACCACCGGCAGAGCAGGACACAGGACTCAGCCCACTGTGGCGCAAGTCACTTCACCGTCGTCTGCGAAACCAGAGCACTTAAATGACTGATATTCACAATCTCCTGAACCGTTGCTGTTCTTTGCACAACATTGGCGCTCTGACTCATCGGCATTAAAATCGGGCCTATCGCCGTGACTTCCGCCAATTGACTGAGTAGTTTATAGCTAATATTGGCGGCACTTAAATTGGGAAAAATAAGAATATCAGCGGATTTATCTAGTTTAGAAAAATCAAATATTTTATTCATTAACTCAAAATTAACGGCGACATCAGCTTGTATTTCACCTTCGGCAACAATTCGACTATCTCTACTTTGAGCGATCTGCGCGGCTTGTCTCATCTTTTTTGATTCTTCATTTTGGTTGGAACCAAAATTAGAAAAACTTAAAAAAGCGACACGTGGAACCTTGAGCATTAATTTGCGGTAAAGGCTAGCAGTGGAAAGAGCGATTTGAGCGAGCTCTTCAGCATTGGGATCAATTTGAACCGTACAGTCTGCTAAGAAAATGGTTTTATGTCTAAAGACCAGAATAATAATCCCGGCTACTTTTTGTTGATTACTTGATCCCAAAACATTAAAAATAGCTTTGAGGCATTCAGGGTAGTTTTGACTTGCCCCCGTAATAAAGCCTTCTGCATGCCCATGTTTAAGCATCATGGCTCCAAAAAAGTTGCGATTTTTCATGAGATCACGCGCATGAATTTTGGTGACGCCTCTTCTTTGTCTTTGTTCATAATAATCAAAGCTAAAATCCCAACGCATTTTATCATTAGTGGGATGAATTGTTTTTATTTTAGGGATCAAATGAGAGAGTCCAAGGCCTTTCATCTTCTCATGAATTTCATTTGATTCTCCCAAGAGAATTGGCTCAATAAGTCCTTCTTCATCTAAAATATTCACAGCGTTAAGAATACGTCCAGTAGTACCTTCGGCAAAAACAATTCTTGGTTTTTGCGCGGAACTTAAACGCGAACGAATTGATTTTAAAAAATGAGAAGATGGGCCCATGCGATTTTCTAATTGATGGATATAGGTAGACCAATCTTCAATCGGGCGAGTGGCAACACCTGAATCCATAGCCGCTTTGGCTACTGCGGGAGCAACGCGTGTCAGAACTCTTTTGTCAAAAGGCTTGGGAATAATATAATTTTTTCCAAAATTAAAGTCTTGATTGCCGTAAGCCATTTTAACATCTTCGGGAACTTCTTCTTGAGCCAGTTCGGCGAGAGCACGAACGGCTGCTAGTTTCATGGCTTCATTAATTGTTTTGGCGCCAACATCGAGAGCGCCCCTAAAAATAAAAGGAAAACCGAGCACGTTATTTACTTGGTTAGGATAATCGGATCTTCCCGTTGCCATGATGGCATCACTTCGAATAAGTGCCACTTCCTCTGGAGCAATCTCAGGATCGGGATTGGCCATGGCAAAAATAATAGGATTGTTCGCCATAGTTTTAACCATCTCACCAGTGAGAATTCCTTTGGCGGAACAACCGATAAAAGCATCGGCATTTTTCATGGCATCAGCTAATGTTCTTGCCGTGGTTTCAACGGCGAATTCTTCTTTATAAATATTCATTCCATCAACTCGTCCTTTGAAGACCACACCGACAGAATCAGTCATAAGAAGATTTTCATTTTTAATCCCAAGGTCTTTAAAGAGCCTCGCGGTGGCAATTGCTGCGGCACCTGCACCACTGAAAACAACTTTAACCTCTTCAATTTTGCGATTGGTAATTTTAAGTGCATTGAGAAATCCAGCAGAGGCGATGATGGCTGTTCCATGTTGATCATCGTGAAAAACGGGAATATTCATTTCTTCTTTGAGTCTTTTCTCAATAACAAAACATTCAGGCGCTTTAATATCTTCGAGGTTGATTCCTCCAAAGGTCGGCTCAAGTGATTTAATTGTTTGAATGAGTTTTTCGGTATCATGCTCATTGATCTCAATATCGAAAACATCAATATCGGCAAACTTTTTAAAAAGCACTCCTTTGCCTTCCATCACGGGTTTGGAGGCGAGAGCGCCGATATTTCCGAGTCCTAAAACGGCTGTACCATTAGAGATAACGCCAACTAAGTTAGAGCGCGAAGTGTAGAGAGAAACATCGAGCGGGTTTTTGGCAATTTCAAGACAGGGATAGGCTACACCGGGAGAGTAGGCAAGGCTTAAATCCCTTGCCGAAAAAGTTGGTTTAGTGGGACGAATCTCAATCTTTCCAGCTTTGCCATTTTTGTGATAATCAAGTGCTTCTTGAATAAATTTATCATTTTCGTTAATAGCCATAAATTATATTCCTTATTTTTTTGTGTTGTTTTCTAGCCAAAAAAGTCTTTGCTGATAACGGTTATAGTAAAAATTGTTATAAAAGTAAGAATTTTGTTGAGCGGTCCACGCTCTTTGATTGGCAAAATAAATTTTAAGTCCTGCGAGATAGCCTTTGAGAAACTCATGCTCCTGCTTGTCGACACAAGTATTATGGTAGTTGTTGCCATTTTCGCCAAAGGTCATTCCATAATCAAAAGTACAAAATTTTTCGAGAGCTTTATTGTATTCGGCTTGATATTTTTCTTCTTCTTTAAAATCAGCACCGCAAGCTTTTTGATACTGAGCAATTTGTTCTTTGGCGACGAGCCCTCTTTGAGCATCTTCAAAGCCCTGAACGGGCCAGGAGTTTTCGCGGCATTTTTTGGGTGTCCAAGTAGTGCAAGAGGCGATTAAAATTAAAAAGAAGATAATTTTCATAAGCGTTTTACACCATTTCACTATTTTGTTAGATTACTGATACCAAATATGTAAAATAACGGTCTACTTCGTCAAAACTACGATGAAACTGCCTGCGACGTACATTAAGTACGCCTCGGCATTTTATCTTGTTTTCCTTGTATCCCATTATTTTAAATAATTGGTATAAAAAACTCAACTTACCAAAGGATATAACAATGAGTCAAAATCTAATGATTCATTGGGCTGATTTAACGGCTCATAAATTAATTGCTCAAAAAGGGGAGCGTGAAGAATATGTTTTAGCGAGTGGAATTACTCCTTCAGGCACGGTGCATTTTGGCAATTTTCGCGAAGTGATCACCGTTGATTTCGTGGCTCGAGCTTTACGCGCGCGCGGTAAAAAAGTGAAATTCTTATTTAGTTGGGACGACTATGATACTTTCAGAAAAATCCCCGTCAATATGCCTAATCAAGAACTTTTACAAAAATATCTTTTTCAACCGATTGTTGATACACCGGATCCTTATGAGCGAGAAGAATCCTACGCCAGACATCACGAGGTCAATTTTGAAAATCAACTAAAGAAAATGGGTATTACCGCTGATTTTAAATATCAAGCAAGTAAATATCGCGCTCAGGAATATAAAGATTGGATAAGAAAAACCTTGATCCATACTCAAGATATTAAAGATATTCTCAATACTCATCGCACCGAGCCTCTTGCGGATTCATGGCTACCACTTTCGATTTATTGCAGTGAGTGCAATCGCGATAAAATGCTATCAATAAGCTTTGATGGCAAAGACATCTTGACTTACGAGTGTGAACTTTGTGGGCATAAAGGCGAAGAAAGCATTGAGTCTAGCACTCGCTTAAAACTGCCATGGAGAATGGATTGGCCCATGAGATGGGCATTTGAGAAAGTTGATTTTGAGCCAGGTGGAAAAGATCACTCCAGTCAGGGAGGAAGTTACACCACGGCGAAGGAAATCGTAAAAAAAGTGTATGATTGGGATGCACCCGTTTATTTACAGTATGATTTTGTCAGCATTAAAGGATCGGGCGGCAAGATGAGTTCCTCCAAAGGAGATCTCGTTACCGTGGATGATGTTCTTAAAGTTTATGAACCCGAAATGATTCGTTGGATTTTTGCAAGCTATAAATCAAATGTTGATTTTAGTATTAGTTTTGACTTAGATGCCATCAAAACCTATGAGGATTTTGATCGCCAAGAGCGCCTTGCTTACGGCTTAGAAGAAGGTAATGACAAGAAAATAGAAATGGCAAAAAGAGTCTACGAGTTATCGATGATTGATGAAATGCCTTCGCAGTGCCCGTTCCAACCAAGTTTTAGGCATCTTTGTAATGTCTTGCAAATTTTTGAAGGTAATCTTGAAAAAACTTTTCAAGCCTATAGTGCAGAGATTAAAAATCCACGCGACGAAAGACGTTTGAAAGAACGTTCCGATCGTGCTTTGTTTTGGCTTGAGAACTACGCACCAGATGAATTTAAATTTAAACTTAATACGAGTTTAGATTCGATTAAAATTGATTCTTCCATTGTTCCTTTTTTCCATAAATTGAAAGAAATTTTTTCTACTGAGTGGCAGAGTTTTACTTCGGACAAAATTTTACATGAAAAGCTCTATGAGTTGATTCATGAGTTTAAATTAGAACCAAGTGATGTTTTTAGAAATTTTTATCAACTTCTTATTGCTCAAGATAAAGGGCCCAAGTTGGCTAGCTTTATTCTCACGATTGGTTCAGATAAAATTCTGTCGCTCTTAAGCTTAGTGAGATGATTTTATATTGGGATATTTTAAAGCTTTTATTAAATACTCGCTCCATTAAAGTATTACTTGGAGCCTGTGTTGTTTCGATGGCGTTTTCCATGGCGGTTATTCTTTGTGCCGTTGGCATAATGAATGGTTATGAAGATTCTCTTTTAAACTTTAGTAAGTCGGGCAATGGTGAGATTTTCATGCACCCGATTAATGGATTTGTATCTCAAGAAGAAGCCCGTTTAATTAATTTGGTAGATAAGAAAAATATTAAAGAGGTTTCTAAAATAAGACAGATTGAAGCCTTTATCATGAACGAAAATACCGCTCAGGGAATTTTAGTAAAAGGGATTGATCCTCATTTTTTTTCAGTGACTCAGATTTCTTTTGCTCTTCAAAAAAAATGATATTGCTCTTTCTGCAAAGCTTGCTCAGAAATTAAATTTAAAAATAGGGCAGGAGGTCGCAATCTCTTTCGCCAAAGGCAATGAGCAGTTTTCAGAACTGCCAACCACTTACCGAGTAAGATTAAAATCCATAATAAACCATGGGATTTATGAAAAAGATATGCGTTATGTTTATATGAACGAAGCTTCACTTTTTAGCCTCTTGGGTATTGCTCCTCATTACAATCTATTTGAAATTAAAATTGCGGGAAACGATTTTTCTAAAGCAAAAGTTTTACAACAAGTAGACCTCCTAAATAAACGCTATGGTGACTCTTTTTTTGTTTATCCTTTCTGGCATAGCTATAAAAATATTTTAGAAGCTGTTGAAGTCGAAAAGTTTATTATCGCAGTCATTTTACAAATCATTGTCGTTGTTTCGATATTTAATATCGTTGCCTTTATCTATTATCTGCGAAGCAAAAAAGCCGCTGACTTTTTCTTGATGAGAGTTTTGGGATTTTCTTATCAAAAAACGTTTAATTTATGGTATTTTTTAAACACCATAATATGGTTTTTATCCTGTATCCTCGCGCTCTTCTTTGTTTTTGTTACCAATCACTTTATACTCAAAATGGTACGTCTTCCCGCTGATATTTATGTCTTAGATATTTTAAAGGTTGATCTTGCTTTTGGAGAATATGCCTTGGTCTTTTTGGGCGTACTTTTTTTCGTCTACCTCGTCACTTATTTCATTGTTCGCAAAATGAAATCACAATCAATTATTACTAGGCTAAGAGAGGAAACAATATGATTCAGGTAAAGAACGTATCAAAGTCTTTTAATACATTACAGGTTCTTAAAAATATTAACCTAGAGATAAAAAAAGGCTCTCAGTCAGTTATTCAAGGAGCTTCAGGCTCAGGAAAAAGTACTCTTCTTTATATTATGGGAGGAATCGATACTCCAACTTCTGGAAAAATTTTTTTTCAAGGTAGTGATTTAGCCATTATGAAAGATGATGAGTTGTCTCTTCTGCGTAATACTCATATCGGTTTTGTTTTTCAATTTCATTTTTTATTACCTCAAATGACTTGTTTGGATAATATTTATTTACCATCACGTATTTATAAAAAACATAAAGACCCCTCTTTGATTAAACGAGTGAATCATTTGACGGATTATCTTGGAGTCACTCACTGTTTAGGGAAATACCCTTCTCAGATTTCAGGAGGAGAGCAGCAGCGAGTCAATATTGTCAGAGCTTTGTCTCAAAATCCTTCCTTACTCCTATGCGATGAGCCG
>CAYQEW010000061.1:0-9391 GCA_964416605.1 uncultured Bacteriovoracaceae bacterium
TTTTCTATCTTAAACTTAAAATAAAATTTATACCATTACAAAGTTCACACTCTCTGTCATGATCAAATCATGACGAATAAAGAAGATAAAGTATCAAAAAGTAGTTTTAATTGGTTTCCTGGGCACATGACAAAAGCAATTCGCGAAATAAAAGAACAAGCTTCTTTTGTCGATATTGTTTTTGAAATCCGCGATGCGCGCTCTCCTCTGGTTACGGGCAATCAACTCATCCTTGAACAGATAGGTAAAAAAAATCGACTTATCATTCTCAATAAAATGGATCTTGGAAGTCCCAAGATTATTGCTCTGTGGAAGGATTGGTTTGCTAAGCAAAATGAGCCTTTTATTTTTATCAATACTTTAAACAAGGCATCGGTGAGCCAAATTATAAAGATAGCCCGAGAAATTGTTTTTCAAAAAAACAAACAATCTAACCCCGATTTTGTGGCAAAGAAAAATCTCAAGGTCATGATTGTGGGGTTACCCAATACAGGAAAATCAACCCTCATTAATAAACTTGCGGGAAGAATGGCTGCCAAAGTCGCAGACAAACCGGGGCAAACCCAACATCAGCTTTGGATCAATGCACAAAATGATTTAATGATTTTAGATACACCTGGTGTCATGCCTCACTCTATTGCAAGTGACGAGCATGTTCTATGGCTCAGTGCTTTGCACGCTATTCCTGAAGGTATTCTCGAAAATCAAAACACTGTCTGCTATATCACGGAACATCTTTTAAAATATAATCCTGAAATTTTTCATCAATATTATGGCATTCCAGACGCGACTCCTCGGAATATCGAAGAGATCATGAATGCTGTAGCAAAGGTTCGAGGCTGCTTGCGTGGGAATGGTCAGTTTGATTTTGAAAGAGTGTATAAAATCTTAATCAATGATTTTAGAAATGGCTCGCTTGGGCCTGTGCATTTGGGTCTACCGCCGTCTAGTCCAAATGATCCCGATTCTCACAAACAATAAACATCAAACAAAAACGTTTAAATACAGGCTAAAGTAATATGTAAGAAGGCCTTTGGGAAATACTGAGTCCTTCTTACATAGGCCAGACTCCCATCTGCCTTAAGTTTTAAAGAATTTCACGTTTTTAGAAAAAAAAGAATAGTTAGTGACTACTTATTGACCACTTTGCTCATCCATGCTAAATTCAAAAAATGGATATTAAGTACAGTTCCCATGCGGTAACGAGAATGCTCCAAAGAAAAATATCTCCCGTTGATGTTGAACTCGTCATTAATGCTCCTGAAGGTATCATTGCTCAATCGCAAGATAAGTTTATTTACTATAAAAAGATTATAGGGCGAAATGATAACTTAATCGCCATTGTCATCATTAAAAATGAAATTTATGAGGTCATTACCGTTATGATCCATTTTGAGGTAGCAAAATGAAAATACATCACGATCCCAAAATTGATTTTTTATCGATTGATTTTACTGATGAAATCGAAGCAAGGTCCGAATACAAAGATGGAGTTATCCTCCGCTACAATAAGAAAGGTAATGTTATTGGTATCGATATTACTGACTCAATGAAATTATTTGCTCATTCAGATCTGATGACTCTTCAAGAAGCATGTCAGTTTTTAAATATTTCTGAATCAACCATGCGGCGAAAAATTAAAGCTCAAAAAATCAATTTTATTAAAGAAGGTAAGGATTATCGTTTTAAAAAAGCAGATATTATTAAATGGGTGGCATAGAAAGAGAATAAAAAAAAACTACAATTATTTAATTTGATTTATTGCATAATCAAGAGCATCTTTGCCATCGGGGACATAGATGTCTGGTTGGTGGCCAATTTTCTCTACAAACTGCCCGTTTTGAAATTTGATAAATTTTGTACTCATTGAAATCTGTATCCTCGAACTGGGTAGTATCAGTAACCCTTGATTACCAAAATGAGTACTGCCCATCGTATTTTGCCCAATCACTTTAACATTAGACATTTGTCTCAATGCCTGCATTGTACTTTCTCCACTTGAGCCGCATTCCGTATCAACTAATACATAAATGGGCCTGACAAATTTTTCGCCCAAATAATCATTAAATTTTTTATTATTAAATGAACTAATATAGTTTGAATTCGTAGAATTGTTTAGTTTTTCAAAATAATATTTTTTATATCGCTCCCATGATCCATTTCTATTTTTATAAGAATTATAGATCATCTTATTAATCATTCAAATATATGTTTCTGGATTTGTTCTTTCATAATCCATCGCATAATGAGATTTGATTATTTCATTCCCATTTAAAAAAGCTGCCAATTGCATCCCTCGACTATCATCTCCTCCTGAATTTTGTCGCAAATCAATTATCATAATTGATACCTTTTTGATTTTCTTCATTTCTAATTCAAAACCACTCCATTTTGGATCATCAAATGAAGGAAAATATTTGATACCTAATATTCCATAAGTAATGCCATTTAACTTTTTATATATCGTTTTAAAAGGTTTTTTCGAATATCTGAGAGCAACATTTTCTCCAACTCGAGAGATTCTTTTTGCTCTCAACTCTAAAGGCAAGCAGTTTTCTTGATAGTGAGCTTGAAGATGAGCATCTGGTACTTTGTCAAAAATTGTTGCAATATTTGCACACAAGCCGAGCCAATTATTTATAGACGATGAAGATAATCGTTTTATTTTTTTCTCAATATCTTTGATGACTTTTCTTTCTATGAATTCATAGCCCGAATATCCATTCTGAAAAAAGTGTAACAGTATCTGAACATCACTATTAAGATTTTTATTTGAAAAATTAGATGGTTTTTTTTCAAAATCATCCTCAGATATAATAAAATCTTGATTCTTATATTTCTTCTTATTAATTGCACAGCCAAACTGACAAAAAATTAAAAGTCCCAAAATAAAATTAACCTTAATCATCTTTCTCCAAAAGGTCTCATCTCATATTATTACTTATTCCCAAACGCCTTCTTTTTTAATTCCTGTTTAAAATCAAAGAAGGTGTGTCCCACTTTTTGCTTTGTTTGCTCGATACTTATTTGAGAAATTATGCCATTTCCTGAGTCCATATTAATGGGTTTTTCTTGATATAGTTTATCTTTGTAGGCATCCTCTGCACTTATAAGAGTCCAACCATTCTTTTGCAGGCGCTTTACAAAAGAATCAATAAACATAACCGTTGCGTCCATTTCATGCAGTAGTATGACATGTTTGACAGAACGGCCTAGCGTTTTTTGCGCCAGATTATCATAAAAATTCAGCATTTCGAGAAGATGATCGACAAACAAAGTCTCCACTTTTTGAAGATCAATCGTATGTCCTAACTTCTTGGCTTTATTCATTTCAAAAGAAAAAACATAATCATCCGTATCAATCGAGACCATCCCATTCTGGAAATTATTGCTCTTGAGCCATTTCCTTAGTTGATCTCGTTTTTTTATTTCTAAGCCTTCATTTAAATAAGGAAATCGAAAAAACTTAGTTCCCTCTAAAAGAGGTTTCATGAGCTTATCTGCTTTCTCAATGTCTTTGACATAGTCCTCAAAAGTCGTTTCATCAAGTCTCAAATGAGAACAAGTATGATTGGCAAGGATATGCCCTGCATTTTTATAAAGCTTTAGTTGAGCCAAGACTTCTTGCTCATTTGTTCGCTTACAAGGATTAGCAAAAATAATTGCAGGAGGAACATGAAGCGCTTTTAATTTTTCAATAAGAGTTTTGGTTCGATTGGTTGTTTCAAAAAACAATGAAGATTTGAAAGGAGCATCGTCAAAGGAAAGAGCTATTTCCTTTGACTGCAAAGAACTAAAAAAAAAGAAGAAAAAGAAAATGGCGCAATATTTTATTTTTGCTCTCCCGCCGCAATCATTTTTTTAATAATATAAGATGAAAGCAGTGCCACAAAAACCATTACAACAGCCCATACTGTCAACATGCTAAAATAGCCCCCATAAACATTGCGCACAATCTCTTGAGAGATCACTTGATCTTTTTCAAGCGCTATTGAAGTGGAGAAAACGGCACCAACGATACCGCTCAGAGCAATTGAAACCTGGAAAAGACTCACTGAAAACCCCTCAATCTTTTTAGGTGCCACTGACAAAATAAAAGCAACAACCATCGAGCCAACAATAACTTCTGCAAATGCCTGAAAGCCATGAATGATCAAAAAGATTTCTGGGCGAATAATAACATCGCTGCCAATATTTCTGACTGCAACAGTGAGTATCCCAAAGGCAATCGCGGTTAAAACAAAAGAGAAAGCAACTTTCATCGCTGTGCTTAAATGAATATTGCGTTTCTCAAGACTTGAAAATAAAAACACAATGATGGGGCCCGCAACCATACACCATAATGGATTCATCGACATGGCGGCTTCTGGAGCAATTGGAATAATGCCAAATAAATCACCGCGCATTGTATTGATCGTCACCATTGTCATTGAAGTCATCATCTGTCCGTAATAGACAAAAAATGCGGTCGTAAGAACGGTCATAATAAGAATCGTTCCCATTTTAAAAGCATCTGAACGTGGAGCTTTAACCATTAAGCTAATAAAATAAAGAATGGCTCCAGCACCAATTGCGTAAACAATATTTTTGCCAATATCCATATTGGAAAACATAAAAAAGACTAGACCAACCATCGCAATAGACAGAAAACTAAAAGCTACCCAATTCTTAGTGCTCACCGCTGCTTTATCTATTTCAAAACCAATTTCAGTAAGTGGTTTGCGCGTAAAGAAAAGAATAAGAAAAGCCATTATTGCCATTAGGGCAGAAAGCATAAATCCACCTTTAAAGGCGATCACTAAAACAAACATGGGATAAAGATATTGCCCAACTAATGCTCCTAAATTATTGATGGAATAATTAACTGGGAAAGCATTTTCAAAATGTTCTTGGCTATCAAAAGTGCGTTTAAAGAGACTCGGGTAACTTGGTGCCATGAGCCCTCGCGCATAACTGGCAAGAGCAATCCCCGCTAAGCAAAGTGCCACATTCGTGACTGACGCTCCAACCACTAATAAGAGATAGCCAAGAGCGAAGGTAAAAAAAGCTATACTGAGAGAGCGATAAGCTCCTAAAAATTTATCGGCAATAAACCCACCAGCAATGGCAAAAAGAGGTCCAATCGCAGAAAAGGCACCCACGATCATCATCGTTTCCGCCTCACTATATTTTAAATCTTCGAGAAAAAAACGAGTTAATATGACCATAACTCCATAATAGGATAGGCCAAATGAAAGCTGACACACCATGAGAGACTTATTGAGTTTATTCCACATAAAAACCCTTTTGTTATTTTTTATTGCTAATCTTATACCTGACTGAATTTAAATCTTCCATCTTTTAATTTTTTTGGGCTTCCACAAAAAAACTTCTGGGCACATTGGGAATATGCAAAGGAGCAATAGGAAAAGGCCAACGATCAGGACACACTTCGCCGGGCTGAGTGAGTAAGCTACTCCAACCAATCGCAGTCAAAAGTTTTTCAGGATGATCAGTGCCAAAAAGCCAAGGGGCTCCCAAATTTTCTAAAAATTTTAGTTGAGGTATCATATAGGGAGCGCTTAATAAAGAGTTGCCAAGAATATCAAAAAGCATCAAGCTTTTTGCCACGGATAATTTATTTATTTGATCAAAAAGAAGCTCAACAACATTTGCCTCTAAATACATCAGAAGCCCTTCAACCAACCACAACGTTGGTTTTTGTGGATTCATTCCAGCCCGCAGTAAAGGCTCTGACCAATCATCTCGAAGATCCACCGCAACAGCCTTGCGCTCACATTGAGGCTTTATATTGTGCATTTTTTTTTGTTTATAAGAAAGAACTTCTGGTCTATCTACTTCAAAAAGAGAAGTGCCTTCAGGAAAAGTACAGCGATAGGCTCGAGAGTCCATGCCTGCGGCGAGAATAACAATTTGTCTCACACCAGTATCGAGAGCTTTTTGAAAATGATCATCGATATAGCGAGTTCTAAAAGCAATAACTGGGTTCTCTCCCACTTCTTGAATCGCTTGTTTGGCAAGGGCAAAGCCTTCTTCTCCCGCCAATCGCTCGGCAAAAGGATCTACAATTAAGCGTCCCTCACTTTCCTTTCTCCGACTTTCTAAGGCTCGCATTGCAGCGACAAGAAGTCCCGTTTTTCCGACTCCATTCAAGGCCATGTTATCCCTCTTTGTTCTTTTTTATTCAAACAAAGATATATCATTTATGCTAAACAAGTCTATAGCCAACGCCTGGTTCAGTAAGAATATGAATAGGAGAAGAAGAATCTTTCTCAATCTTTTTTCTGAGTTGATTGATATAAATTCTTAAATAGTGAGACTCTTCTTGAGCGATCGCGCCCCATATTTCTTTTAATAATTTAGCTTGTGGCACAACTTTTCCTGCATCTCTCACAAGGCGTTGCAACAACTCAAATTCTGTCTTGGTCAATTTGACATCAACTCCAGCTAAAGAGACTTTGCGCAAATTAAGATCCACACTTAAATCACCCGATCGAAACAAAGGAGTCGCCTCTACTTTTCCGGCATGCCGAAGAGCTACTCGCACGCGAGCCATAAGTTCAGAGGCTCCAAAAGGTTTGGTTAAATAATCATCCGCGCCCGCATCGAGTAAACGAACTTTAATATCCTCATCATCCGTGACAGTTAAAATAATCACTGGAACTTGAGTCCATTTTCTAAGCTCTCTTAAAACTTCCAGTCCTGATTGATCGGGAAGCCCCAAATCTAAAATAATTAAATGAGGGTGAAACATTTTCGTTTTGACGAGTCCCTCGTTCCCGTCACAAGCTTCTTCTAAAAGATAGTGATCTAATTTAAAAATGACCTTCAACGTATCTCGGATGGATTTTTCATCATCAATAATAAGAACTCTCGTTATGTCATTCATCAAATCGTTTCCATAATTATTTCAGGTTGTTTTTTCATGGGAATTTGCAAAACAAACTTTGCACCATGAGGCTCATTAGCGATATAATCGATTGTTCCTTTATGAAGTTCAATCACACTTTTTACGATAGAAAGTCCTAGCCCTGTTCCTCCTGCGGGTGTCCCTGGAACTCGATAGAATTTTTCAAAAAGATTTTTTTGATCTTGCGGTTTTATACCTATTCCATTATCCGCAATAGAAATAAAAAGTTTTTGATTTTTTAATTCCATATTGATATCGATCGTGCAATGAGGCCCTGCATATTGAGTGGCATTAAGTATTAAATTAGAAAGTGCATGCTCCATCAATCTAAAATCAATCTCAACAAGTTTAAGTGTCTCTGGTATCGTGACATTCACGGGATGGTCTTTTAAATTTCGCTCTAGTTTTTTCAAAGCAACTCCAATTAAATCAGCTGGATCGTGCCATTCCATTTTCAATCCTAAGACTCCTGAATTAATCCTACTCATATCCAAAAGATTTTCAATCACTCTATTGAGTCTATCGCTTGCAAGGCTAAGATGAGAGATCAGTTCTGAGGCGCTACTATCTTCTTGCAATTTTTTCTCCAAGGCAGAAGATGCGCCAATAATGGTCGTTAAAGGAGTTCGCATTTCATGCGAAATCGAATTTAAAAGAGTTTGATGTAAAAGTTCTGAATCTTTTATTCTCTGAGTTTCTTGGAGCCTTTGACTTAAAAAATGCCTTTCCAGAGAAATGCCCAACTGCGTGGCAATTGAAAGCAAAAATTCTTTTTGCTCAACGGACAGTTTACTGAGTGTCAATTTAGGAGAATAAACTAAAACGCCTACAAGCTCGCTAACTCCTTTTAAGGGGATATAAAGGCATTTCGCCTGACTGAGAGTTTCCGTTGACCATCCTGCATTTTTATAATTTTGGAAAGCCCAAAGAGCAACAGCCTGTTCTTTGTCATCTAAAGATTCTGGATCACTCATCGAATTAAACAAAAGAACTCCTTGCGCTGATTTTAAAATCACCCAAGATTTTCCGCCAAAATACTGTGAGATTCTTAAACAAACTCTTGTCACAAATTCTTGTTTATTCGGACTGGCTGAAATATCTTGTAAAATAACATTCATCACATTGGTTTTTTCTTCTCTATCTCGAATAAGTTTTTCTCGAATTCTAATTCGATTGGTTAAAAAACCCGTAATAAGGGCCACTGCAAAATTAGCAAAACACAAAATGAGATCATCTGCATTCGATATGGCAAATGTAAAACGAGGAGGAATAAAACCAAAGTTCCAAATAAGAGCACTTAATGTGGCAGAGAAAAAAACGGCGCTAATACTTCCCCAAAAACCCGTTGTGATAACCGCAAGAAGAAAGATAAAGCCTACGGCGCGGTAACCAATATAAGGCTCAACTAATAGTCCAAGCATTGAAACGAAAGCAAAAACCCAAGCAATATAATAATACTTTATCCAACCAGTTCGCGAGCGATACAAAGAGAGTCCGTCTTCTAGTTCCCATTTTCGGCCTTCTTGATTATCAAGACGAATCACATGAATATCTAATTCTGAACTTTCTTTAAGCAAGCGATCTAAAATTGATCCTCCCTCTAATAAATCCTGAAACCATCTTCTTTCTAAGCGAGGAATAATCACTTGAGTGACATTTTTTTGCCTTGAAATCCGATTGATGGCAGAAACAATATCGGCGTCTGAAGTATTCACAACTTCTGCTCGCAATTCTCTTGCGAGATTTAAATTTTTTTCTAATTGATTTTGCTCTTGCGGACCTAGTATTACTCCGGTGTCCACATGAAGAGCAATCCAAGGAGCCTCTAAACTATAAGCTAGTCGCCGAGTGGCTCGAATCATTTTTTCTGAGTCCACGGTATAAGAGACTGTGACTAAGAGCCTTTCATTTGTTTGCCAAGGACTTTCATCTTTAGAAGCCGAAAACTTTTGTAAATCCTGATCAACTCTTTCTGCAGTCATTCTAAGCGCAATTTCACGAAGCGCCGTTAGTTTGTCTTCCTTAAAAAAATTTTCGGCAGCATGATGTGCCGACTCTCCCAAATAAATTTTTCCTTCTTTAAGTCTTTTTAAAAGTTCCGTCGGTGCAATATCGACTAACTCTATTTGCTGCGCGCGCTCCAATATACTGTCCGGAACGGTTTCTCTTATCGTAATGCCCACAATCTTTTCAACACTGTCCTTGCGACTTTCTAAGTGTTGCACATTTAACGTTGTGTAAACATCAATTCCAGCATCCAAAATTTCCAAAACATCTTGATAGCGTTTGAGATGTCTTGACTCGGGAACATTGGAGTGAGCGAGTTCATCCACTAAAACTAAATCTGGCTTAAGTCTTAAAATTTCATCTAAGTCTAATTCTTCTAAGTCAGTACCTCTATAATTTATTGTGCGCTTAGGAAGAACCTTGAGTCCTTCTAATAGTTGTGCAGTCTCTGATCGCCCATGAGTTTCCACAACT
>CAYQEW010000062.1:0-9332 GCA_964416605.1 uncultured Bacteriovoracaceae bacterium
TTTTGATTTTTTCTTATTGAGATAGTCATAGGGGGAAAGAGATTGATAAATGGCACCCAAGAAATCCCGCAAACACGTTGATAATAAATGCTCTTGAGCAATACTTAATTTTTTTTCCAAAATCATGATTCCCACCTTCCATAAAAGTGGTGAAACAAGATGAATGACAATATCCTTGATACTTAAAGACACGCGACAATGATGAAGCACTTGGTGAAGTGCCTGAATATCAAAACTTTCTAACGCCCTAATGACCTGCGTTTGATAGCGTTCAATCTTTTTGCTTTGTGCTTTAACCAACGTAAAGGGAGCCTGGGTATGATACATTTTTTTGAGCTTGATCATGTTATATGAGGCAAGAGAGCCAATAGAATAGCCATTTTGCACCAAAGCCCACAAATATTTTATTTTTTGAACATCTTGAGCATTATACAAACGACGCCCATCTTCTGCTCTCAAAGGCGCAAGTACTTGATAACGTCTCTCCCAACTGCGTAAAGTATTCTCATTAACACCTACTAAACGAACAACTGCTCGAATCGGAATATCTTGCATTTTATTTTTCCTTCATGCACAGCCTATGCACAACCTATACCTTGTGCACATTATAGAGGATAATAAAAGAAAAGGAATCTTTTATGAAAAAACTTTCACATTTATTATCTGTTTTTATTCTCTGTTCTTGTGTGACTTATGCCTCACCTCGAACCGTTGAGTTTGTCGACGTCAATCGCTATATGGGCACATGGTATGAAATTGCTTCTATTCCTCAATTTTTTTCGAAGGGTTGTTTTTGCTCGCGCGCTCATTATAGTTTGCAAAAAAATGGCGAAGTAGGAGTTTATAATTCATGCAATAAAGAATCTATTGAAGGTGATTTAAGTGACGTGAACGGCAAAGCAAAAGTTGCTGACTCCAAAACTAATTCTAAATTAAAAGTTTCATTTTTTTGGCCCTTTTGGGCAGACTACTGGATTGTCGGGCTAGATAAAAATTATCGCTATGCTGTTATCTCTAATAAGAAAGCAAGTTCTTTGTGGATTCTTTCCAGAACTCCTAAAATGGCGCCTTCTGACCTGCAAGCAGCTTTAAAAATTGCTCAAGATAATAAAATACCGGTTCAAAAACTCACTTATACAACGCAAGAAGGGTGTCGTTATCCAGAGGAGAACTAAATGAAAATACTTATAACTGGTGCGACAGGGCTGGTTGGCAAAGAAATTGGCAAAGCTCTCTTTGCGAAAGGTCATGACTTAGTGGTGGTTTCCAGAAATCCCAACAAGGCACAAAAAAACCTGCCCTTTCCCTGTGAAATAATTAAATGGAAAGGCGAAGAAGAGGCTTTTCCTCTTCAGGCGTTAGCAGGAACGAAGGCTCTCATTCATTTAGCGGGAGAATCCATTGGTGAAGGGCGTTGGAGCAAGGCTCGCAAACAATCCATCACTGATTCAAGAGTACTCGGTACTCGTCGTATAGTGGAGGCTCTCAAGACACAAAAAGAAAACGCTCAACTCACGCTGCAAACTTTTATCTCCACGAGTGCCATTGGATACTATGGTCACCATGACACTGAAACCTTTTTGGAAACATCTCGCGGTGCTGATGATTTTTTAGCAAGCGTTTGTCAGAAATGGGAAGAAGAAGCAAAGCAAGCCGAAAAACTTGGTATCCGAGTGGCGATTCCTCGCGTCGGTATCGTGTTATCTAGCCAAGGAGGAGCTTTGGATAAAATGCTTCCGATTTTTAGCAAAAATATTGGCGGCGTTTTGGGCTCAGGAAAACAATGGATGAGTTGGATTCATCACAGTGATCTCACAAACTTTTATCTCTATCTTCTCGAAAATGAAAAACTGCACGGAGTATTTAATGCCACAGCTCCAAACCCTGTGACCAATAAAGTTTTTAGTCAAATTCTCGCCAAGTCACTGGGCAATTTTTTATTTGCTCCCGTTCCTGAGATAGTGCTAAAAATAATGCTCGGAGAAATGTCAGCTCTTGTTCTTTTAGGACAAAAAGTTTCTTCAGAAAAAATCATCAAAGAAGGTTTTGAATTTCAATACCCCACTTTAGAAAAAGCACTGGAAGACATTTGCTCTGATCTAAAAAAAAATCAAAAAAAGCTCGTGAGTGAACAGTGGATTAATCAAAAGCGAGAAGATATTTTTTCTTTTTTTAGTGATGAGAAAAATTTAGAAAAAATGACTCCTGATTTTTTGGGATTTAAAGTACTGAAAAAATCAACTCCTCTGATTGAGCAGGGAACCCTGATTGATTATAGTTTAAAACTTTATGGCATTCCCATGAAATGGCAAACCCTTATTGAACAGTGGCAGCCGGGTCAAAAATTTGTGGACACTCAATTAAAGGGGCCCTACAGCAAATGGTACCACACTCATGAATTTATTGCGTTTCGCGAAGGAACTTTGATGCGCGACACCGTTCTCTATAAAGCTCCTATGGGTTTTCTGGGTGATCTGATTGCGGGGTATTTTATCAAGAAAAATGTGGAGAAAATTTTTGCTTATCGCAGAGATTTTATCCATAATTTTTATAAATAATTTAAGCTCAAATAGACAAGACAAATTAGTTTATCTTGTCTATTCTTCCTCCGATGAATAAAAAAATATCGATAGCAGAACTCAATACTTCTCTTGTTGACGCTTACGTTGAACATCTTTGTCGACACATGAAAAATTCCGGAATCAAAAATAATATTATCTACACCCCTTATGAAATAGGTTTTGAGCATAATGCAATTAAAATAAAAGAAAATATTGAAAAGGGACTTGAAGCATCTTTAAGTTCACCCAATTGGCAAAGAATTTTTGTTATACTAAGTGAAGAAGGATTGATTGTAGGTCATCTCAATCTAAAAGGCGACCATTTGCCAACGACTCTGCACCGCTGCCTACTTGGTATGGGACTCAATGAGGAATATCGAGGGCTCGGATATGGAACACTTTTATTGCAGTATGCTATTAACTGGGTGACTCACCATACCACTCTTGCTTGGATCGATTTATTTACATTAACTCATAATTTAGCTGGAATTGCACTTTACAAAAAATTTGGATTTAAAATTACCGGAACAGTGTTTGATCGATTTCGCATTGCTGAACAAAAAATTCATGATCATACTATGAGTCTTGAAATTAACCGCTCCCAATTAATATAGCGATATTATCTATAATTTTTATAAATAATTAAAGTATTTGCGACAAAGTATAATAAGCCCAACTAAGAATAAAAAATATTTTAGTAAAAAATAAATTTTTTTACGAGAAGGGATATACTTTTCATCATACCAAATTTGATATTGCACCCACACCAAAGGTGCTATGTGTAATAAAATAAATAGAAAAAAATAAAATCGTTTCTTAAAAAAAAACAAAGTCATTATAACGTAAGAAACCGTATAGAAAAGTGGTGCAATCTCTTCAGCAATACTTCTCTTACTTATTCTTAGTAAAGAAAGATTCGCAAAATCTTTAGCGGCAAACAAGACAGGAAAAAAGAAAAATAAGCTAAGATAGATCGCATCTTGTTTGTTGGTAGCATTAAAAAAAGCAGTAAACGCCAAAACCAGAAAAGGGAAAAGAGTTATCAAGTTACTGACAATTGAAGAAACTAATACCTGAATAGTTGGTACAATGGGTAAACT
The DNA here is from genome assembly GCA_964416605.1 of uncultured Bacteriovoracaceae bacterium. Lineage (GTDB taxonomy): Bacteria > Bdellovibrionota > Bacteriovoracia > Bacteriovoracales > Bacteriovoracaceae > CAYQEW01. Next base: position 3,662 of record CAYQEW010000062.1, read on the forward strand.
TAAATAAAACTTTAAGGAATAATCGCTTCTACTTGCTTGGTGCATTTTATATAAAGAATATGGAAACCATAATAGAAAAGCTATACCAAAAAAAACCTCAATATATTCAGAATTTTGGGGCAAAAAATCAATTAATAAAACTATAAAAAAAAGCAAGTAAAGAATAATAATTTCTTTTTTTCGATGCAATAGATGGTGCTCAATTAAAAATCTCATAAAGAAAACCTTTTATTAAAAAGACTCTCTATCTCCAAAGGAGAAACTGTTTTAGCTTCTTTGTTTTCTATATATAAAATGCTATCAGCCCTTTTATTTAGATCTTCCGTGATATTAGTTGCCAGTAAAATAGCCAAATTTTCTTTCGTTTTTAATTCATGAATGACTTTAAAGAAAATATGCCTCGCCTCTGGATCAAGAACGGCGGTTAATTCATCAACTAATAAAATCTTGGGTTGCGCGCTAAGTGCAGCGACGATCTGTATTTTCTTTTGCTGCCCCGTAGAAAGAGTTCCGATGAGAGTATCCGGCTTAACCGAAAAAAATTCAATTAAATAACTTTCCTTTTCCTGTGAATAATTTTTATAAAACTTTGAGTAAAAATTTAAAAACTCTTGAACGGTTATATCTTTTCGCAAATTAATATCTTGAGAAATATAACAGATTTGATCTTTGTTTTTTCGATAACGCTCCCGAGGGTTCTCTCCAAGGATTGCAATTTGTCCTTTGGCGGAAGAGCGAAGCCCTAATAAGATATCCAAAAGAGTCGTTTTACCAATCCCGTTGCGCCCCAACACGCCCATGAATTCACCAGGGGAAAGGGTAAAGCTCACTTTATCTAACACGATTTCTCCTAAAGGGATTTTATAAAAGAGATTCTTTACCTCAATAAGTTTTTCCATTTTCATACTATAAGCGAATCTTTTGCATGATGTATTTTGACTTCATAATTCTTTTTATTTTAAATCCTCTGTGTCTTTTTTGTGGCAACTGAACTACTATAGCGCCCATGATGCTAAACCCTAAAACCTATCCTTTGCTAATCACTCGTTTTCAAAAAAAATGTTTTGTAAAAATACCAACCATTCAAAAACAAGCTCTTGATATATCTATTATTGGCGCTCAGAGCAAAAATTTTTTAAAAGTATTATCCAAGAAAAAAAATCTTGATTGCGATACTTTTTTTTGGCTCACTCAAATTGTTTTTCTCATTGATGTCTTAGAAAATTTATACAATGAGAATGAAGAAGAATTGTTTGATCTGTTTGATGAGTCTTCTTATCGCGCTGAGTTTTATCGTCACTTCAAAAAGACAAAACATATTTTGCAAAGTAGCTTTGAGTGTGCTCTTTTTATTGCTCAGGACCTCGAAAGTCTTTTGGTGGGCAATATTTTACAAAAACAATCTCAAATCACTTCAACTTATATGACTCGTCCCGAATTTGGCGATGGCAAAAATTTTTTTGGCAAATCAAAGCAAATAAAAATTGAAGGCACTTCATTACTCATCAGAGGTAAATACAAAAAAGAATTTCTCTCCCGTATCAAATGGGCTCATGATCAAATCGCCCATTATTCGCCCCAATCTTTCATGCGCCTTTGTCATTTTACTCAAGTGATTGTGCCTTATAATGATCCCGCGGTTGTCTCTTATTCTTCGCAAGACCTGCCTGGCGTTTCCATGATTAATCTCTATAATCGTGACCGCATTGATCTTATGGATGATTTACTCCATGAAAATGGCCATCATCACCTCAATTATTATTTGAACTTAGAAAAACTAATTCAGGAAAATCCCGAAAAAATTTACTATTCACCTTGGCGAAAAGCCCCCAGGCCCGTAAGAGGCATTTATCACGCTTATATGACATTTTTCTGGGCTGCCCATTTATTTTTTGATCTCTATCAAGCGAAACCTTCAGCGTTCAGCACGGCAGAAAAAAAGAAAATTCAAAAAAGACTGATTGAAGAAATAGCGATGCTTCTTTACTGTGAACAAGAGATGGATAAAATTTTTAAGAGTAAAATGATGACTCCCAAAGGTCATAAGCTGTACTGTGATTTACGTGAACAAATTCATTGCTACTACGATACCCTTCCCTTAAAAAAAGAAATTGATCATAAGGTTAAATCCTTAAAATTATTGGGTGAAAAACTAATTCATTGATGTGTGTAAATTATTTCGCAAAACCTGCATTTTTTGAGCAGGAATCATCTCGCCTTTTTTGAGAGCCAGAGCAATACCTGTATCAAGTATCTTCATCGCCTCTGCTGGATCATTTAATATAAGACTAGCGTGGATAAGATAGGTTTGAGTATAGTTTGGATCAGCAATCAAAGCTCTCTTTGTTAGTAGCAGTGCTTCTTCTTTTTTATTTTGGCCTTGATAAATTTCTGCAAGGCCGCAAAGCGCCATCACATCATTTTCATCAATCTCTAACACATTTTTAAATAAATTTTCACGATGAAAAAGCTCTTGTTGTTTTTTTATTTCTTCTTCTTTTTTCTTCGCCTCGCTCGCATAAAAATCAAAACTTTTAAGAGTGGCTTTTTCTTTTTCAGCTTCCGCTTTTTCAATGTCCCCTACCCGCATATAAAAAAAAGAAAGATTAGTGTGCGCCATCACAGATTTAGAATTCACTTCCAAAAGATAATTCATCATTTCAATTGCTTCAGGATACTTTTCTTCTTTGCCCAGTAATAGTCCAAGGGCTTCAATTCCATCTTCAAAGTAAGGATTCATTCTTATGAGATTTGAAAGCTCTTCAATCATTTTTTGATTATCTTGTGAATAATCATGGGTAATGCGAGCAAATTCATTTTGACAATAATCAACAAGCTGTTTTTGTATATAGTCAAAAGAGTGAACCTTAAAAATAATTTGATCAAAAGACCATGTTTCATCTGCTAGGCGAAAATCTCTGGCAAGTTGCACAAGATAAAAATTATGTGTAATCAAAAAAATATGATCAAAAATTTTCTTGCCCGCCACTCGCAGTTCGTTTTCTATATCACCACTTAAAATTTCAATCAGGGTTGTTTTAAAAGCAGCTTCTCGATGAGATTCAATTTTAGATACTGATTCTTGGCCTAAGAAACACCCCTTGCTTTTATTGTAAGCGAGGTCAATATAGGGCGTTTCATTGAGTATAACACTTTGTACCTTATGGCCCTGAAAGTATAGCCATAAGAGTGGCTCATTTTTTCCTTCCTCTTTTGTATCAAAAAAACAAGGAAAACCAAAAAGAGAACTTTTAAAACCTGAAGAGCAAAAAGGATTAAAAGAAATAACAATCTCTTTTTTGACTATACTCACTTCCACATCTTCGGTAATAATATATTTTTCCAAACGAGCAAGGGTTGTTTCGGTAAGAGAGTTTTCAAGATAAAGAAATAATTTCTCTTTGTCTTTGACAACAAAGTGCACGCTCACAATTTTTGAGGATTCATCCAAGAGGCTACTCCAAGCACCTTCTTGATCACGCAAACTTAAAATATCTTGAGAAGATTGACGATGAAAAAAAGAAAAAGCCTCACTTCCCGTGAGGCTTAAACATGTCCAATTTAATTTATAAGAACCCTGAGGAATAGCACTAAGGAGCATCGGGTTTACGCAGCATTTTTCTCACTTCATCCACGTGATCCACTTCATTTCTCACGCACTCACGAGCCATTTCTTCCAAAGCGATATCTTCTAATTTAGTTGCTAACGTAACGAGTTTTTTATAAAGAACAATTGCCTGCTCTTCAAACTTTAAACTTTCTTCAAGGAGAAGAGAGATGGCATGTTCGTGCCCTTCATCAATAGCAGCATTAATAATGGGAGGATGGCCTCCTAAGGAAGTAATCTTTTCTCCAATAAGAATAGCATGATCCATTCCTTCTTGGGCATTTTCGCGAAACCATTTTTGAATAGGAATACGATTGTACCCCATAATCATAAATGAATAGTGAAGATAGCGATTCACTCCGGAAATTTCTAATTGATAAATTTCTCCAAGCAGATCGAGAACTTCTTTGTTTTGATAAGTTTTTTCATTCGTACTCATATTGATTCTCCTTTAAACTGAAAATGATTCGCCACAACCACAGGTATTTTTGGCACTCGGGTTTTCAAAAACAAAACCTTTGCCCTTGAGTCCATCTTGAAAATCTACTTTAACACCTTTTAAATATAAGGAAGATTTAGGGTCAATCAACACCTTCACCCCATCAAAATCAAAAACAAAATCTTTTTCTTTGGGATCAGAAAAATCCATTTTATAAGAAAAACCAGAACACCCTCCACCGACCACGGCAAAACGAATGCCTTGCTCAGGAGAAGTTTTATCGGTTTGCTCAATCTTTTTAATTTGCTCGATAGCCCTTAGCGTTAGCTCTATTATTGTATTTTCCATAGGATGAGTATAGTCGAAGTTCTGATAAATGGGAATAATTTACAGAGTGACTTAAGTTTCTATTTTAAGTTCTTAAATTCTTAGTAATATTCATCCCTATGAAAAAAATCCTCTTTATATTCCTTCTCAGTATCGTCTTTGCTCCCTCCTATGCCATTACTCTTCGAAAGTGTAATGTTTATTTCACCCTCAGTGAGCATGAAAAAAAATTAGATTATTATGATTTTATAGATCAGGTCGGTCGCTTTGATGGAACTTTTCAAGATTTTAACGGTTGGCTTCAAGAGCATTCCTTTATTCAAAATGCTCTGAGCATAAATAATACTTACCTCAATGCAGCTGTCATGAACCCTCATGATTTTGCCAATCCTCTTACTCGCACGAAGGCAATGAATCTCTATGTCAAAGATTTTTTAGAAAAAGAACTTGCTAAAAGCACTAATCCAATTGAAATGCTTTCAGGGGTAGATCGCTCTCTTTTTGCGCAATCAACTAATGCTCTTTATGAAACAATCACAAAATCGGCTTATCATAAAAAACTTCTTCAAGAAGATGCATTCTTACATGATGTCTATAAAAGTGTGAATGCTAAATTTAGTCCTGATTATGAAGGTGGTATTCATCTTTCTCTTAAAAATTATATCGATCTTGTTCTTCTAAAAACCGCTCAAAAAAAGGGGTTCAAAGAATATTTGGGAGCAATAAGCAAAATTGATGACCACTCTTCTTTTTATACTTTTCTTATTTCGCTTCCCAAAACAACTGAAGCAAACTATATCGGTAAACGCAAAATGATGATTGAGCAATTCGCCTTCTCTCCCTATGTAGAGCGCATGCATTTTAATGTTGATGACTTTATGAAGGTCATCAATTTAAATTTTACCAGCGAGGTTGATGTCCACAAAGCTTTTACAGGTCTTGCTCACATAAAATTTAATGAAATGACCTTGATCACAAAAATTGTTCCCGTGGTAAAAATAGCCAATCAAGGACAGCTTGGAAGCTGTTGGAACCATGCTGGCTGCACGAAAATAGAAGATATTATTTCAGCTGCTACGGGTCGTCACGTTCCCATTTCTAAAACCTATCTTTACCGCAAATACCTTATCAATGAATTCCAAAGACTTATTCAAAATGACCTTTCTTTATCTCATTTTCATGAAGGAAATTGGCCTCAAAATGTCCCTATTTACACCGCTCTTTTTGGAGCAGTCCCAGAAGAAAGCTGGAATTTTCCTTCTAATTATAGCAGTCCTGAAAACTCTAAGAAAATTCTC
>CAYQEW010000063.1:0-9181 GCA_964416605.1 uncultured Bacteriovoracaceae bacterium
AGCAGGTTTTATCCCGAAAGTGGTAGAGTTAAAAACCTTATCACTGTGTAATGTTTTTATGGACAGTGTTGCCAGTGAGCATAGACGTCTCTTAATTGATTTTGGGAGCAACTCAACTAAAATTATTTTGATGGATGAAAAGGCGCCTTTACTTGTTAAAGAAATATCACTTGCTGGAAACTCTCTCACGGAAGAAATTCAACAAGAGCAGGGACTGAGTTTTTTTGAAGCAGATAATCTGAAAACTTCTTGGAAAAAAATTGGCAATGTGCCAGGTGAAATAAATTCTATTTTTGATAATCATATTGATTTACTCATTGATGAAATGCGCAAAGTTCTCAATTTTTATTTGGCAGCATCGGATCAGGATAAAATAACCAAAGTTTATATTACCGGTGGACATGCTCAGCTTCCAGGACTGATACCAAGGTTGTCTCAATTATTTCGTCAAGAAATTATTCTTTTTAATCCTCTCGATAAAGTGAGAATTGCTAAAAATGTACAAACTAATGTGCCCGTTGAAGATATTGCCAGCATTGGGGCAACTTCAATTGGGCTCGCCATGAGGTCTTTATGATAAAGACCAATTTATTAGTAACCGATTCTAAATCAAGCTCAGGTGCTTTTGTTAGCGGTCTTGATCTTTCAGTTATTAATTGGAAAATGGTTCTTTTAAGTGTTTTGATTTTCTTTGGAGTTGATATTTTAAAAACCTCTTATTTTGATTCAAAGCTTAAAGTTGTACAAAGTGAAATTGATCAAGTTAACTCTCAAAAACAAAAACTCAAAAAACAACTAGATTCGCTTAAAGATATAAAACTTCAAATTGAAGAAGTGAAAAAGCTTGAAGCAACTCTTACTCAAAAAGTAGAGATTTTAAAAAAAATATTAGAATACAAAAGAATTCCTCTTAAAATTTTTACCCTTATCTCAGAAAGTATTCCTGAAAACACTTGGTTTGATTCTCTTTTGATTAAAGAAAATCTGATTCAAATAAAAGGGAAATCAAGAGATTATAAGAACATTGGTCTGTTCCTTGATACCATAAAATCATCTGCTTTTTTTGAGCAAGGACTAAAACTTGATAGCAATAAAACAGAGGAAGATGGCAAAGTCCGCAATGAGGTATTTAGTTTGTCTGGTCAAGTGAGTAAATGGGAATAGCATGACAGCACTTTTAAAATATTTATTTGTTCCTATTTTGCTTTTAGGCCTTTGGAAAGGCTATCAGTCTTACGTTGAGTTTGAAGAGCAACAGACAATGCTTAGCAGTCAGCTAGAAACTGAAAAAGCGGCACTTGCAAAATCTCAGAAAACTTTAGGTGAAATAAAAGTTTTTCAAGATAGTTTGGAAACTCAAAGAGGAATTACTCAAGCTCTTAAAACTCAATTAGAACAAATGCAAAACCAGCTTCCCGTTGAGCCTCAAGGAACGGAAGTTATTCGCGAACTCACAACAATTTCGGAAAATATTAATATGCGTAAACGTGTTATTAATCCCGCTCCAGAGGTTGTAAACACGGACTTTGTGATTGAGAAATTTAATATTGAAGGTGAATTAACTTATATTCAGTTGATTGTTTTTTTAGAGCAGCTTATGAAAACGGGACGTATTTACGATATGAATGAAATCGATGTGAGTACTTTGGCTGAAAGTAAAAATAGTCGTTATAATTATTTGCGTTTCCATGCCTCTCTTCAAACCTTTCGTTTTAATGGCACTAAATCAGAACTTGAGCCAGAAATTAAACCAGAGGTGATTCCGTGAAAGCACTATTTCTTTTTTTAGCTTTTTCAATTTATGCTCAAAATAAATCTCCACTGCTTGAAATGGTTGAAGGATCGAGTATTGCGAATTTAAAAAAAATTAAAGATCCTTTTATGATACCAAAAGAAAAAGTTGAAATTTTGACTGCGGAAAAAAAAACACTAAAGAAAAATAATATTTATAGTAATGAGTTAAGTGGAAGTGAGCTTACATTGAATAATCTTATTATTGTTGGCGTGGCTCTAGGTAAAAAAAATAGAGCGATTGTAAAAGTTAAGGGAAGAACTGAAACCTACATGATGACAGAAGGCGATCTGATAGGGCCTGATCAAATAAAACTGAAAGCAGTTCTTCCGAGTGGAGTTATTTTTGTTGAAAAATCCACAAATATTTATGGAACTCAAGAATATTTTGAGACAGTTCTTCCTGTGACTAAAGCTGAGTAACTTTGTCAGTTGTTCATAATTTTTTCTAGGCGATCAATAAGCTGAGTGTTACGATAAATTATTACGGTGTGTGAACCTTAAGGAAGAGGGATCATGAAGATGAAAGTAGTAGTCTTATTTTTTGTATTGCTGACAACTCAATTTGCCTGGGCGAATGAACTTAAAAGCGTTAATTTTTATCAACAAGGTGAAATCAGTAAACTCGTTTTTGATTTTGACTCACCTGCCGACATAGAAAAAATCCATAATAAACAAGATAAACAACTTCTTTTAGATATGCCTAATGTGAAGGGAAATCCACGAGTTTTAAAAGGGATTGATACTTCTGAATTTCCAGGATCGTGTATTTTTATTTCAGGCTATTATAAACCGGGCAAGGCGAATGATTTGCGATTTGCAGTGCAATTAAGAGACAACGTTCAATCAAATATAGAAAAACTAGGTAATAAAATTATTGTCAGTATTGAAAATCGTTTTGGAGCTTTCGATGCTCCGATAAAATCACAGAATATTGTAACCAAAGAAAAAATAAAATCTTCTTCCAAGTCTAAACCGAAATCATATAACACAATTGATATTCTAGAAAATGTTACCTTGTCGGGACAAAAGCAGTACGTTGGAAAAAAAATATCCGTAAACGTCAGTTCTATGAAGCCTTCTGAGCTTCTGAAAATTATTGCCGATGCTTCAGGGTTTAATATTGTGATTGATGAAAAAGAGGTCGATGCTAAAAATCCGATCTCCTTAAAACTTGTAGATATGCCTTGGGATCAAGTTCTTGATACCGTGATGGGGCTTTCAGGTTTAGTGGCCAAGCGCATGGATAGTATACTGACCGTAACGAGCATGGAAAAATTTGAAGCAGAACAAGCGGCTAAAATAAAAAGAGAAAGTGAGACCAAAAAACTGGAGCCACTTCTTACTAAAATATTTCCTATTAGTTATGCCAAAATAGAAGATTTAGAAAAAATAATCACAACCTATCTCACCAAAGACAGAGGTAATTTAAAAATTGATAAACGAACTAATTATATGATTGTGTATGATACCGCAGAGACGATTGAAGTGATTGGGCGAATTGTGAAAGAGCTTGATGCCGAGACACCGCAAGTCATGATTGAAGGAAAAGTTGTAGAACTAACAGAAGGAAATGAAAAAGATTTGGGATTGCAGAATGGACTAGGGATAAATTATGCTTTCTCAGGAGGTCCAAGTAGTCAAGGAACGGGATCTTTTGGTCTCAATACAGTAAGTGGCTCGAGTGGTTTATTGAGTGTCCTTATTACCAATGTAAGTAGACTCATTAATTTAGATTTCAAGTTAAATCTTATGGAAAAACAAGACAAGGCAAAAATCATAACAAGTCCTAAAGTTATTACGAAGCATAAAGAAAAAGCGAATCTGATTAGTTCAAGCACACAGTATATTGCAACGATTAATCCTGCTTCAGGCACTTCTCCAACGACAACAACTTTAACGCCGATTTCGGCGAACGTTACTTTGGATGTTACTCCGCAAGTGACTAATGAAAATTCTATCAATTTAGAAATTAATATCGAAAAATCTGATTTTACAAATCAGGTCGGTCAACAAACTTCAACTCAATCCAATAAGATTCAAACGAATGTCCTTGTGGATAATGGCAACACGTTGATGATTGGAGGTCTCTATAAAACCAATGAGAGTGAGAGTCAAAGTGGTGTTCCCATTCTCAAAGATATTCCTCTGATTGGTTGGCTTTTTAAAACAAGTTACAAGCCGATTAAAAAGAAAAATGAGCTCATTATTTTTATTACTCCAACAATTATGAATTCTAAAGGAAATACGAGTCGCTCTCTTTCTTCGGAGTCATTATAATGCAAAAGAAAACCCTTCTTCTGGCAAAATATATGAATATTTTTGAGCGAGATAATCGCTCCAAGGTTTTTGCGCCCTTGGCTGAATGCTATCGTCAGCTCTCTATGCTTGAAGAGGCGAAACAGGTTTTGAAAAAGGGAATTGATTGTAACCCAGACTATATTTTAGGTTATTTGGTATTATCAAAATGTTATCTTGATGAAGAAAAATATTTTCACGCGTATAATATTTTAAAAGATAAAATAGAAAAAAACCTAGAAAACCTTTCACTTGTTGAGCACTACGCCTTTCTTTGTACTAAGCTTAACTATAATGATGAAGCTTTAAAGTATTATAAAATTGTTTTATTCCATAAACCTAAAGATACTCAGATAAGAGAAAAAGTTGATTATCTCGAAGAAGAAGTGGGATGGGTCAATAATTCTTATAAAGCAGAAATAAAACAAGAAGCGAGTCAAGACACTGATCCAGATGATTGGTCGCGTATGGATTTAACGCAGGATGATTTTGATGATTTTGATGGGTGGCAAATTAAAAGTGATGACCTCGCTCCAGTTATGAGAGAGAAATCTAGTTTAGAAAATTTTCACCAAGAAATTAAAGAGTATAAAGAAAGTCTTCAGGAGCCCAAAGAATTAACTGATGAAAGCTATGTTGCAGTGCAAAGTTTTTTGGAGAAATTCAAAGAAAAAGTCAATATGAAGGCGGCTAAACATAAAATGAATTTGTAAAATTCTAAAAGAAATGGCATTCTAGCCCCAAAAAAAGAACCAAAAAGGACTATCTCATGAAACTCCAGACCACTGATTTTAAGAAAAATATGAAAATTGAAATTGAAGGAAAAATCTACACGATTGTTGATTTTCAATTTGTTAATCCTGGAAAAGGCTCCGCTTTTGTCAGAAGTCGTTTAAAGAATTTAGAAACAAATCAGGTTCTGGAAAGAACTTTTAAGGCCGGAGTTGAGACTGTCGATGTTCCAGATTGTGAGGAAAAAGAAGTAAAGTTTCTTTATTCCGATATGGATGGTTTTCATTTTATGGATCAAGCAAATTTTGAGACCATCTCGCTAAATGAAGACGTTGTGGGAGATGCTAAATACTATCTTCAAGAAGACATTAAACTCTATATTCTTTTTCATAATGCTCGAGCGATTGCTATAGAGCTTCCTAATTTTGTGAGTTTGCGAGTGACTCAAACTGATCCAGGTCTTAAGGGAGACACTGCAAGTGGGGGACAAAAAAAGGCAATTCTGGAAACAGGATTACAGGTCAACGTTCCTTTGTTTATTGCGGAGGGAGAACTTCTAAAAATTGATACGCGCGATGGTGTATATGTGGAGCGTGTAAAAGGCTAAACAATGGACCTTAAAGATATAAAAACCTATATTGATTTTGCTAAAGAAAATGGCCTTAATCATTTAAAGGTTAAGTCGAAAGATTTTCAAGTGGAGTTTTCTTTTCTCAGTGAAAGAACTTCTATGATGGAAGCTCCAAGACTATCTCAATCAGTTGCCTCCAGTCCTGCTGCAGTTGCTGACTCTGCCCATACGGTAAAGTCTCCTTTAGTGGGAACTTTTTATCGTTCAGCTTCACCCAATGATCCACCTTATATTAAGATAGGTGATCACGTAAAAAAGGGACAGATTTTGTGCATCGTTGAAGCGATGAAAATCATGAATGAAATTGAGTGTGATACGGATGGAGAAGTTGTGGAGATCTTAGCACTTAATGAAAGTCTTGTTGAGTATGGTCAGCCACTCTTTAAAATTAAAAAATGAAAAAAATAAAAAAACTTCTTATCGCTAACCGCGGAGAAATTGCTATAAGAATTTTAAGATCTTGTAGAGAGCTTGGTATTGAAACGGTCAGTGTTTATTCTGATGTAGATGAAGATTCGCTTCATGTTAAGTTAGCAGATGAGTCAGTGTGTATCGGGCCTGCTTTGGCGAAAGAAAGTTATTTGAATCAACACTCAATTCTTTCCGCTGCTGATATAACGGAAGCTGATGCCATTCATCCGGGTTATGGATTTCTTTCTGAGAACGCTGTATTTGCAGAGCGTTGCGCTAAAGCGGGAATTATTTTTGTGGGGCCCAGTGCTTCGATTATCTCGCTGATGGGAGATAAAATACGATCTAAAGAAATGGCGAAAGCTGCCAATGTACCGGTATTAGAAACCGTCATCATTGAAAATGAATTAACCTCAGAACAAGAAATAGCAATCCTGAAGATAGGATTTCCTGTTATCATCAAAGCTTCTGCTGGTGGGGGAGGAAGAGGCATAAAAGTTGTTTCTTCGATTGATGAATGTCGTCCTGCCATAAAACTGATGCGCGCTGAAGCCAATGCGGCTTTTGGTAATCCTCTTTTGTTTGTTGAAAAATATATTGAGTCCCCTAGACATATTGAAGTTCAAATTATTGCCGATCAGTTTGGAAATATTATTCATTTGGGCGAGAGAGATTGTAGCCTGCAAAGAAAATTTCAAAAAATCATAGAAGAAGCTCCCAGCCTTATTGATCCGTCCTTGCAAGCGGAACTTTATCAAAGCGCGATCTCTTTAGCGAAGTATGTAAAGTATGACTCTGTAGGCACTATAGAGTTTATTTACGATCAAAAAGAAAAAAAGTTTTATTTCATGGAGATGAATACCAGAGTTCAAGTAGAGCATCCAGTGACTGAATTTATTACTAGTGTTGATATTGTTGCAACTCAAATAAAAATTGCTCAAGGTGAGAAACTTTCTTTGACTCAGGATCAGATTCATTTTCAGGGACACTCGATTGAATGTCGTATCAATGCAGAAGATGCGAGAACCTTTAGGCCATCGCCTGGACATATTACTCACTATCATCGTCCCGCAGGTTTTGGGGTGAGAGTCGATGATTTTGTTTATACAGGTTATAGTGTAAAACCTTTTTATGATTCCATGATTTCAAAAGTAATAGTGAAAGGCCAAACGAGAGAAGAGGCTCGCATTAGAATGCTGAGAGCTTTAAAGGAAATGGTGGTTGCTGGAATTTCAACTAACATTGCGCTTCATGAACAAGTCCTCCAAGATAAGCGTTTTATTAATAATGGGTATTCTACGAAATTTCTTGAAGAGTTAATGAAAGAAAGAATATGAATTATGATATTAATCTTGAAACAAAAAATATTCAAAAGCTTTGGACTCAAAACGAATTAGATAAAATAAGACTTGTTTTGGATAAAAACTGTGAGCAGTTTATTTTTGCAAAAAACATACCTCTTGCCCAAAAACTTATAAAAAATCTTCCAGAAGATTCATTTTTTTCTCTTTATAAAATTATTTTAGAAATATTTCTCTCGCTTGAAAAATTAGATTTCAATAAAACGCGATTCTTATTAGAGGAACAACGAAAGCAATTGCTTGTAGAACGAAGAGAAATTCAAATTTCCTTTATAACTAAAACACTTCATCTATTAAACAATTATTCAAGTGATCATTTGCTAATTGAGATGTTTAATTTTCTTTACCAAGTCTGGAGAGAAAATATAACACTTGCTTTTCAAAAAAAAGAAAAAAAGCGATATTCGCAATAATTTAATTTTCTATTTTAATGATTCACTTGCTTTGGAAATTATTGCGATACATTGTTTTTATACTGATCGAATTGATGTTGCGGAGATGCTTTATAGGTTCTTGAAAAAAAAATCGAAGTTAATCTTGCGACACCCATTTGATGTTAAAGTTAAAAAAATCAAGAGTGAAGAAAAAGTGACTACCGAGCTTGGAGATAAAACAGAATTTTTTTCAACCAGTATTGATATCCAGGCACCCCCTATTGAAAATTCTTTGATTGACTCAGGCGATCACGTATCTCTTCTTCTCTCTCAAGAGAATGAAATTGAAAAAGTTCTTGAAGCTCAAGAAGTCTTAGATCTTTTTGAGCGCAATAACTTAAAAAAAGATGAAAATGGCTTTAATTTTCTTTTAGATTTAGAAATGTTTGAGCTTATTATTTTTTTATTTTTTATAGATGACGTAAGTTTTAAAAAATTAATTGAGCCGTTGCGCAAAAAAAAGTGGGATTCGTTATTAATTTTAATAAGAGATATAAAGCCATCTAAAAAAATGATTCTTGAAAATAATTTCATTCATGCTTTTGAAAAATATATTTTGCGAGAAAGCACCCATGAGAAATAAATTATTGTTTATTTGGTTGTCTTTTTTTGGATTGGGGTTAATTGGATTTTGGTCGTTAAATAAATTTATACAATCTAAGTTTACAGCCAAGGAAGTAAACAAAATTTTAAATCAAAATCTACACAAAATATGTGAGGGTCGTGTTGAGGTTTCTAAAGTGAAACTTGATTGGCTCCCTATAGGTTTAGTCGTTCAAGGAATTAAATTAGATATTCATCATAAAGAAAAAAAAATTGATTTTCACGGAACTATTGGAACGGTTTCAGCGCATTTAGATTTCGTTGATCTTTTTCAGTATAAATTTAATATCTCTAATTTGAGTGTAAAAAATGCAAAAATTATTTTTGAGAATGATGATTTTCTTCACAAAAATGATGAGTCAGATTTTTCTTTAGATAAATTAAAACTGTATACGGAGTTTAAAAAATTAAAAGAAAAAATCCCATTTCTCACAAAACGTTTAAATTTTTTAAATATTGATGTGGAAATAAAAAAAAATAAGTTTGAGCTCTCTCGTCTTCTTTTTGAAGAAAAAAGTAAACAATTGAATTTAAGTGCAGATGTTGATTATCTTTTTATTGATCAGGAAGTTGCTAAAAACTTTAATATCGCACAGATAATGCCTCTGACGAGGATTCATTTAGATAGCTATGTGACGAATAAAGATTTTATTAAAATTGGCTCACTTATAGTAGAAGCTCCGAAGTACAATATAAATGTTGTGGGTTCTATCGAAACCTTTGAAAAGATCGCACTTAATAGTTTTGGCAAGATTGATCTTTCTGTTCTCAATAATATTGTGGCTATTCAAAAAGCCGGACATTTTAAAACGGGTAATATTGATTACTCTATGCATCTATTGGGTTCCTTAAAAGATTTTCAAGTTAAAGCTAATGTGTCTGGCGAAAATTTAGATTCTGATTTTGTTGATCTTGATACT
>CAYQEW010000064.1:0-8989 GCA_964416605.1 uncultured Bacteriovoracaceae bacterium
AATTTCAGACATTTGAAATAGGTAAACCACTCTTTGATTTAGTTGAAGAAGCGAAGTGATTATTCTCCGTGGTCACTCCAGGAGGAACAATATCTTTTCCAATTACTGAAATTGAAAAAACAAAAAATAAGCATAAAAGGGATAAGTGCGATATTTTCAAGAAAGCCTCCAGTAAAGGAGAGATTAGTTTTTTTTTCTTTTACTGACAATAAAAATAGCGCCAACAATAACCAGAAAAGCTCCTAAGTACCCAGAAAATGTAATATTTTCAGAGTCGAGAAGTTTCGGAAAGAAATGTTCTAATAAATTGAGAATAACAATGGTGAGAATTGGATTGAGGGTAATGACCGTACTAATTTTACTGGAGTCGAGATACTCGAAAGATTTACTTAAACAACCATAAGCAATCAAGGTATTGAGACCAAGAAAAATAACCAGCAGTGATTGCCACCAGTTTAAAATCAAAAGCTGATCAAAATGAACAAAGGGTAAAAAAAGCAGAGAGGCGATGAGATAAATAACAAGATTAAGAGAAAGAGAGGAATATTTCTGAATGAGTTTTTTATTAATAATAGAATAGAGCGCCCATGCGATTGCTGCAAAAACCAACCAAATATTTCCCGCCAAATATTCATTAGAGTTACTGAGAAGATGCTCTATTTTATTTTGATAAAAAAGTAAAAATCCTATAAGCGCAATCATTGCTCCTAGAATTTGTTGAAAAAATATTTTTTCTTTAAAAATATAAGCAGAGAGTAGGGCAAAAAGTATGGGGCCTATTTGAATAATAATTTGAGCATTTCCAGGACTTGTCATGGCAATGCCCTTCATAAAGCCCACATAATTAAAAGAAAGAAAAAGAGCAGCGATTAAAAGAGAGAGTGGAGGAGATTTTAATATCTTAAAAGAAGAAATATTTTGAACAGAACAGTAAAGAGCTAAAAAAATAAAAGCCAGAGAAAAGCGCAGCCAAACGATCGTGAGTGGTTCTAAAAAATGTGAGGCAAACTTTAAAGCAATCGCAAGAAAGCCCCAAGCGATTGCGGTAATCGAAATAAGAAGAAAGCCTTTTCCTTCTCGGCTCATTTTAAGAATAGACGGGGAATTTTAAACAGAGTTTTTTTATTTCTTCTTGAGCATTTATTTTTATTGTTTCACTTTTAGGATTTTTTAAAATGTCTACAACCAGAGAGCCTAAGAACTCACATTCTGCTTTGAGAAAGCCTCTCGTTGTTATGGCAGGCGTTCCTATACGCACTCCGGAGGTGATAAAAGGAGAGCGGGTGTCTCCAGGAATCATGTTCTTATTGCAGGTAATACCAACTTGATCCAAGAGGTGAGATGCCTCTTTCCCACTGAGATTCAAATTGTTTGTTTTAAATAAAATAAGATGATTATCCGTTCCGTTACTAACAAGCTCAATACCTGCATTCTGTAGTGTCTTCGCAAGAACTTGGGCATTTTTAATAACATTTTCTTGATAGGTTTTAAATTCAGGTTGCATCGCTTCTTTAAAGGCAACAGCTTTAGCCGCGATGACATGCTCGAGTGGACCACCTTGATGTCCAGGAAAGATACTTGAATTTATTTTGGCTCCTAGTTCGCTGGTGGCAAGAATAATTCCTCCGCGAGGCCCCCTTAAGGTTTTATGAGTCGTGGAAGTAATAATATCCGCAAAGCCAACAGGGCTTGGATGAAAGCCCGTTGCGACAAGGCCCGCGATATGAGCCATATCGACTAAGAGATAAGCACCCACTTTTTTAGCAATAAGAGAAAATTTTTCAAAATCTAAGTAGCGCGAATAAGCCGAAGCTCCCGCGATAATCATTTTAGGTTTTTCTTTGAGAGCAAGGTCTTCAAGTTGATTATAATCAATTTGTTCCGTTTCCTTATCTAATCCATAAGAAATAAATTGAAAAAGTTTTCCTGAAAAGTTAACAGGACTGCCATGAGTGAGGTGTCCACCTTGAGAAAGATCCATGCCTAGGATTTTGTCTCCTGCGGAAAGGATCGAAAAATAAGCGGCTAGGTTTGCAGAAGATCCAGAATGCGGTTGAACATTGGCATAAGTTGTTCCAAATAATTGGTTACAGCGATCAATAGCGACTTGCTCAATTTTATCAACGAACTCACATCCATCATAATATCTTTTTTGAGGATATCCTTCCGCATACTTATTGGTCAGAATACTTCCCTGAGCCCTCATCACCGCAGGGCTGGTGTAATTTTCACTGGCGATAAGCTCAATGCCATTTTCTTGGCGAGCCTTTTCTTGATCTATAAGATGAAAAATTTCGTCATCGGGGTATTTGGGAAAACTCACAATTATGTCCTTTTAAAAATAAGACTTGCATTAGTGCCACCAAATCCAAATGAGTTATTGAGGGCATAATGGACAGAGCGTTTTTGAGCGTGATGAGCACAGTAATTAAGATCACATCCTTCTTCGGGATGATCTAAATTAATTGTGGGAAGCACGGTTTGTTCCAAAAGTGATTTGACACAAAAGACTGATTCTAAACCAGCGGCTGCCCCTAAAAGATGCCCTGTCATGGATTTTGTGGAATTCAAAATCATTTTATAGGCGTGTTCTTTGAAGACCTTTTTAATGGCATTCGTCTCGAGTACATCTCCTAAAGGAGTGGAGGTTCCGTGAGTGTTAATATAATCAATTTGATCAAAAGAAAGATTTGCAACACGTAAAGCTTTTTGCATGCTGCTGATAGCGCCTTCACTTTCTGGATGAGGAGCTGAAATATGATAAGCATCACAACTTGCTCCCCAGCCTACGAGTTCAGCTAAGATATTGGCTCCGCGGGTTTTGGCAAATGAGTACTCCTCTAGAAGTAAAACACCTGCACCTTCACCCATGACAAAACCATCTCTTGCTTTATCAAAAGGGCGAGAGGCTTTTTGAGGATCAGAATTCTTAGAAAGCGCTCGCATAATATTAAAACCAGAAGCAGACAGTTGCGAAATAGCGGCTTCGGCTCCACCTGTTAAAATTGCAGTGTGTGTGCCAGAAAGAATTTCTTGAGCGGCTGCGATAATGGCGTGAGCCCCTGAAGCACAGGCACTGGAGATCGTGTAATTAACGCCTTTGAGGTTAAAGTGCATGGCGGTTTTTCCACTTGCCATATTGGGAATAATCCCAGGAATAACATAAGGGGAGACTCTGCGTGGGCCACCTTCTAAATAATTTTTATAATTTTTTTCAAGCATCTCAAAGCCGCCCATTCCCACACCTAAAATACAGCCGATCTCTGAGCGATCAAGGTCTGTGTTTAAAATATTGGATTGATTCAAAGCCTCTGAGGAAGCCTGTAGAGCGTAATGAATAAATTTATCGAAACGGTCTTTTTCTTTGGGATTTAATAGCTCATCACTGAGTGTGAAATTTTTAATGAATCCAGCAAAGTTGAGTGGAAGGTCTGGGTTCTCATTCAGAGAAATCCCAGAGAGTCCTTGTAGCCCATTATTCCATATCTCTTCAGAGCTATGGCCCAATCCGCAAATTGCACCAATTCCGGTAATTGCAATTCTTCTTGGGGTCATAGGATTTATTTTGATTCTAGAAATTGAACAACGTCGCCAATTGTTTTTAATTTTTCGGTTTGGTCTTCAGGGATTTCAACTCCAAAGTCGTCTTCCATTTTCATCATCAGCTCAACCATATCGAGAGAATCTAGATTAAGATCATCAATAAAATGAGTTGATTCAGTGATTGTAGAAGCGTCCATCTTCGTTGTCTCGCTTACGATTTTAATTACTTTTTCTTTCATATCCATAAGATCTCCTATTTAAATTAAATATATAATCCACCATCGATTTTTATAACTTCACCAGTTATATACCGAGAAGAGTCACTAAGTAAAAACGATACCAAATTTGACACATCTTGCGTAGTCCCAAATGCCTCTAGAGGCACTGCATTTAAGTATTGTTTAATAGTTTCTTCTGGGAGTGCTCCTGTCATTTCTGTTTCAATAAAACCTGGACAAATCGCATTGCAGCGCACTTTTTTACTTCCCAGTTCTTTGGCAATAGATTTTGTAAAACCAATAAGGCCTGCCTTTGAAGCGGCATAAAGACTTTGCGCTTTATTGCCCATAAGCCCTACAACAGAGCTTATATTGATAATGCTGGCATTTTCACTTGTTAAAAGAGCGCGCGATAGTATAGCGGTAATAAGAATACTGGCATTTAAATTAACTTGCATAATATTTTGAATATCATTTTCTTTAACCCGCAAAATAAGCTTGTCTTGGCTAATGCCTGCATTATTCACCAGACCATCTAGTTTTTTTTCTGTTTTGATAAAATCAGTAAGTACGTCAGTTATTTGCTGCGAAGAAGAAAGATCAAGATATAGTGGCTGAGCCTTTCCGCCATTTTTTTCAAAATCAAGTTGCAGTTTTTGAGCCTCATCATCCTTTAAACGATGAGTGAAAAAAACCGTTGCTCCTTGCGCGCAAAGATCCGTTACAATTTTATGACCTATTCCGCGGGATCCACCAGTGACAAAAATTTTTTTTTGATTGAAATTATAAGCCATTTGTAATGATACCTTTCCATTCTGCTAAGTCAGCCTCTTGGTCAAGGCTTAGAACTTTTATATCTGGTTTAATTTTAGCAATAAGTCCTTTGAGGGTTTTTCCGGGCCCAACTTCCAAAATAAGATCAATCTCTTGAGGAAGATTTTCAATGCTTTGTACCCATTTCACGCTTCCTGTTATCTGATCGATAAGATTTTTTTTGATCGTTTCGGCGGATGTATTTTTATAAAAAACTTCAGCATTGATATTAGCAATATAAGGGATATTATTTTCTTTGATTTCTTGATTGTGAATAAAAGACTCCATTTTATTTTGCGCAGGTATCATGAGAGGACTGTGAAAAGCAGCAGCCACTTTCAGGGGAATAACTCGTGCGCGCGAGAAGTTTTCTTTTATTTTTACGTTTAGTTTTTCCAAAGCCCCTAAATGTCCAGCAACAACGATTTGATCATAGCTGTTAAAATTCGCGGGGCCCACAAATTCGTTTTCATGACAGAGTGGAAGGCATAGAGCTTCTAAATCAGAAGTATTCATATTGAGAACCGCACTCATGCCACTTACTCCAGGAGGAGATGCCTCCTGCATACAAAGTCCTCGATAATAAACCATTTTTAAAGCGGTCTCAAAGCTGAAACAGCCTGCAATAAGGAGAGCTCCGTATTCACCAACAGAATGTCCTAGCGCAATAGTACTTGTAAAATTTTTTTGATAAGGGGCAACCCATTCTTGATAGAGGCTCCAAGCATGAGTAATAATGGCAGGTTGGGTGATCTGCGTTTGGGTTAATTGTTCAGCGGGCCCATTTTGACAGTAATCGATTAAGGGAATGCCTAAAATTTTTTCGGCTTCTTGATAGTAAGATACATGAGTGAGTTTAGAAATTTGTCCTACGTACTGAGAACCTTGACCTGGAATGACGATTGCTATTCGCATGATTTTTAATAGGTAAGAGTGACTGCACCTGAAGTGAGGCCCGCACCAAAAGCAGCCATCAAAAGATTGTCGCCACGTTTAATTCTTCCTTCTTTGATCGCTTCATTCAGTGCAATGGGAATAGAAGCAGAGGAAGTATTGGCATATTTTTGAACATTGACCAGCGTTTTTTCCATTGGGAACTCAAGTCTATTGGCGGTTGCTTCAATGATTCTTAAATTAGCTTGATGAGGAATAAAAGTATTTATATCTTGTGAAGTCCATGAGGTATTCACAAGGACTCTTTGACAAAGATCAGCCATGGTTTTTACCGCGGCTTTAAAAACTTCTTGTCCATTCATCGATACCATCAAAGCCTCGCCTTTATCGAGAATTTCGTGTGAAATGGGAACATTGACTCCTCCCGTTTTCATTGCCAAAAAATCTTTTTTACTTGAGTCATTGGAAAGAATGGAATGATGAATGGCAGATGTTTCATTTTCTTGGGCGCGACCAATAATCGTAGCACCTGCACCATCTCCAAAAAGAATACCCGTATTGCGGTCATTCCATTTATTAAAGCCAGATGTCATTTCGCAACCGATGAGGAGTACATTTTTATACACACCAGTTTGAATAAGGGCATTCACCATCGTGAGTCCATAAATCCAACCAGTACATGCCGCCGAGATATCGACGCAAGGACACATATTTGTGATACCAAGCTCATTTTGTACAAGCGAAGCATCACTGGGAAAAAACATATCAGGGAAAGTAATTGAAAAAACAATAAGATCAATATCATTGGGCTCAAGATTCGCATTTTTAAGTGCTTCTCTTGCCGCATGGGCAGACATTGTATACGGAAATTCGTTTTTCGTTCTGTCACACACGCGACGTTCTGAAATTCCCGTTCTTTCGCGAATCCACTCGTCATTGGTGTCCATAAGAAGGCTTAAGTCGTGATTAGTGACGACTTTTTCTGGAACAAAGTGACCAGTGCCTAAAATTTTAGAACGAAACAAATTCATTGAAAATTATTCAGCTGTTGTTTCAGTTGCCGCTTTAGTTTTTACCGCGAAAACTTCTTTCCCTTTATAAGTTCCACAGCTTGGACAAGCCGCGTGAGCGAGGGTGAAATCTCCACAATTAGGGCAAACCATTGGGTGCTTTGCATACAATTTATGATGCTGACCCGCTCTGCGCATTCCTTTTCTTGACACGCTGGTTTTCTTCTTAGGAACTGCCATTATATACCTCCATAACAGACTAAATAAAAATTGAGAGTACTTTCTATAACAAGAATGGATTTTTGCCAAGCAAAAACTATTGTTTCCTTGTGGGATAAGGATTTTTATTGAGAAATATCTGCTCTCTTATCACTTCACAGAGATTAATAAGTCTCTTTTCATAGTAGTAAAGATCACGCATTTCATTGTCGATATAAAACTCTGTCAGATCTTCATACTCATCTTGTTTTTCAAAAGAAATATCAATAAAACAAGCTTTAAACTCAAAGCTCAGATCATCCTTCATCAGTGTCAGTGTTTTAACGCACTGAGTAAAAAATAATGCATCTAATTTTACATCTAATAGGATGTACTCATTAAACTCAGCATTGCTTTTGCGGGAAAGTTTAAGTTCGAGATTAAGTGCCGTTTGGCCAAAAGCAATCTCAGCCGGCATGCCTGGGGCATCGGCATTTAGCTCAAAAAGGAGTTCTTTGAGCCAATCTTGGTTTTTATCTAAGGCAAAGGCCACTTCTTTTTGAGCGGGTATTTTCATCGTATTGAGTTCAGCGGAAAGAGAATTGGGAGGGTCAAAAAGTAAAGATTTCATATCTTAGAAGATATAGAATGAAAGTGATAAAAGGTAAAATCTATTTTCGCGATACCTTCTTCGTGTAAGTTTAGGTGTTTTTGCACAATTTGTATAAATAAGCACCGAGGATATCAGACGTTTTATGCCATTAGTTTAGGTTCTTTAAAAGAAGTTCAGTGCCTTTTGTAAATTATGGGTGAAACTCAAAGAATCAAAAATCCGGGCGCGTTCAAAGCGCCCTGATTGCCTTGTCTGCCAAGACTGCCAGTTTGCCCAGTTGTTTAAGTTTATTGTTTGATGTTTAAGTTTAGTGTTTGAGGTTTATTGTGGTAGCGAATATATCTTGCACTATGATAGAAGCCAGCAGCTACTTTTTTCATTTCTTCAAAAAGCTCTATGTTTTTGTTTTTTTGATCAGCCTTATAATCAGGCCCCTTAAAAGAATAAAGGCCTTCTTGTCCGTCTAGGTAATGATAGAGAAGATCGTTGTAGATAAGTTTGTATTCTGTTTTTTTGTTTTGCCAGTTATAGGTAAAAGCATAGGATTTTTCAGCAAAATCTTTACTCACGACGGACTTACCTAAAGTGGTGTTGTTGTGCTCAATTCCTGCGAGGTCAGCGGCGGTAGCAAAAACATCGACTTGACTTACACTGCGTCGATCGACTTTAGGGGGGATTAACTTTGGGGAATAAATAAGGAGAGGGATATGATTAATAAAAAGACCATATTCATTAATCCCCGAATTCCTCAAAAGAGGATTGCGATTAGCGAGCCCGTGATCGCCAAGCATGATAAATAGAGTATTTTCAAAGCTTTTAAGCTTAGAGAATTCGGTGATGAAATGCTCTAAACTATAATCCTGAAGTCTCATCGCATTAAATTCTGCTAGGTTTTCAAAACTACTTTCATCTAAATCTTTTTTACTGGCATGAATACTTTTAAAAAGAGGAAGATTGGCAGGAATGCTATAGGGCCTATGAAAGCCAGAAGTTTGTACAATTGCAACGAAAGGTTTTTGTTGATCTTGTTTTTGAAAAACCGAGAGTGCTTCAGAAAAAAGATCAAAGTCTGAAATGCCCCATACATCAACGCGAGGCGAAGTGTAGCGATTTTCTTCGAAAAGATTGATTCCTTCAATGTTTTTAGTAAAAAGCCCTCGAATATTTCCCCAGCTAGCACTGCCTCCCAAAAAATAATATTTTTCATAGCCTTTAAACTGATTCATCAGAACATTTTGGCTAATGAGCTTGGGATTGCGAGAGCTTGAGTCTTTTTGACTCATATCGGGCATGCCTGTAAGAACAGTGAAGAGGCCTCGCGCGGTTGCTTCCGTAGGGCTATAGCAATTGGGAAAATACCAACTCTTGTTGCTAAGATCTTTCAGAAAAGGAGTAGGATTTAAAGCAAATTGAGCCATGGATGTTTTTTCAAAAGCGAGAGATTCTAAAACAATCACGACGATATTAGGTTGTTTGTTTGGCTGTTTCGCTGCAAAAAAACGAGTGTAATTCAGTTTGGCATTTTTTTCAGGTATCCTTAAGTATTGCGCAATAGCTGGAAAGCTTTCTTCTACTTTTTTTATTTCATATTCCATCTCTTTGTATTTAAGAGTGTGGTAAAAATAGATCAGAGGGTTCATGGCAACAGTTGAATAAAAACTAATCGGTGTAAAGAAAGACTCACTCCAACGCAGAGGGTA
>CAYQEW010000065.1:0-8829 GCA_964416605.1 uncultured Bacteriovoracaceae bacterium
GTGAGTGAGTTGATCATAGAGACACCGCTCCAACCAGTTCCAATTGTGTATTTTTGTACAGCAGTCACTTTTACTGATTGTAGCTCTGGGCAAGTTGAAGGTGTTGCGCAATATGTTGGTATACTTATTCTGATTTCATTCACAACAGCAGGAGCCCCAGCAATGCCGGTAAAATCTTGAAAATAAGGAAGGGAGGACGTAACCGTTGGCACATAAGAGAAAAATGAAGGCGCAAAAACATTAGGAATACCACCTAGTCCAATATCAGCTGAATATGTTTGCGAGTATTCACTTGGTTCCGTTGTACCAGAGGCAAAACCGATAGGAGTCTGAGCACAAGCCGCAGGTCCAGTCGGATTAGTAATTCCTGTTTGAGAAGTATCCTGACATTGCAGAGAAGCTTCTGGGTGTGTATTATCCGAAGGATTGGGGATGCGATAATTAAGACACTCAAAATTTTGCACATCAATCGCAAGACGATTGGGATTGTCCCAATTTCTAGTGTTATCAGCAAACTTTCTTATCCAATGGCTGCCACAACAAGTTCCGCCCGCTGATTTTTGAATGGACTTCCATTGATAAGGAAGAAGTATGTCGGAAAGAGTGGCGCTAAGAGGTTTTGGATTTGTTGTATTGGCGTCGGTATCAATACTCGGCACATTGGCAAGACGTGAGTAGCGATCAGTATCAGTGGGATTTTTATAAGAAAATTTTTGAGTGTCAATGCTGATCCCAGTGCCTTTCGAGTAAATCGTAAGCGTTTTTCCTACTTCGCGACAGCATCTATTTTTTCCCATATCGTAGAGATAAAAATTATCCATATTGGCAAGATTCATCGCAGGCTTTGAAGCAGCTTGTCCGCATACCAGTTCTTCTTCCCAGTATTTTTTCTCTGCAAGATTTCCAAAAAAACTTACGTTTGCCGCAAGGGCTTTGCTGGCAGAAAGAGTGTTGGGCAAACAATCAAAATCCGTTTGGCAAACCGCGCCAGCGCGTCGAAAGCAAGCATTCTTCGCAAATGTTTGAGTCGCGGGCATGGCGGAAGGAGAAAGTATATTTCCTTCAATCAAAGCAAATGGTGACGCCAATGAGCCATCTTTAGTTTCAAATAAACTGATATTTTGAACAATTGATTTTTCCACATAATTTTTATAAGTAGCAGAAGAGGTGGGCGCACTACCAGAAGCATCATTGACAAAAGTATCTTGAGTAAAAATATAGTTTCCAGAGTCATCTAAAACTGGGCATGAAATATAGCGAGTATTTTGATTATTAGAATAATCGAGTGAGCCAATCTGAGAGATATAATCAGTTCTAAAGCCTAAGTCCATTGCGGAGTGCTGATTCAGAGGATTGATATAGGCATCTAGGGCAAGTGATGCACTAGGAGAAGAAGTATTCAGCATAACGCTTGCCACAGCCTTTCCTGGGCGACAAATTCCTGCGCTAGCAGTGGCATCAATTTGAGCAATATTGTAGGAAAGGTTTGTTGTGATAGAGCTTAAAGAAGCACCTGCTCCAAGATAATTGAGCGGACGCCCCAACTGATTCGCATCGCGACCAATTAAGTCATTATTGGTGACGGAAAAAAGATTATTAATCGCTGTACCAAAACGTGCAACTTCCGTATTGAAAACATTGGCACTAGGAGGGGCACAATAAAAATTGGGAGCACAGGCGAGCACTTTTCTTTTGGCTGCAGTTGTAATAGAAGCGAGATTCGTGGCACAAGGGGCACCTGCACCGCGATAAACACAGCGCTTAGAGGTTCCAGGCAGTATACTTCCTTGAAGAAGAGAGGTCACTCCAAGAATTCTCTCTTGATTCGCAAATTCATTAGCATTGGTGTCAAATTTAGGCCAAGCAGTTTTAAGATTTGAGACGGTGGCGCAAACATATTCCCAGCCAAGCTTTGTAATACAATCCGAATCAACCGAGCATTGATGCCAAGCTTGGCAAGTAGCTCCTTTGTTTTGGTTGGGATGGGTAAAAAGAAGAGTGGGGTCATAGTCAGTATCGGCTCCTGAGTCGAGAGTATGAGAAGGGCGAACTTCAATTTGGTAGTTCGCAGTATTTGCTAAATCGGCAAAAGGGGCATTTATCGCAAGAAATAACTTATTTGTAGGAGCAGAAAGAATACGCCCAGTCCCAATCGCAAACCAATTCACGCCATCAAAGGAACCAATGAGAGCACCCTTGTTAAAGCCATTCCAATCGCGTTGATAGCCATTGACATAAAGAGCGGCTTGCGTTTGAAGTCTGTTCATGCGTTGAGTTTGAAGATCAGCATTTTTATAATGAGAAAAAGGAAGCATGGTTGGTGGAAGCCAACAAGCTCTTCCGAAAATGGCATCTTCGTAATTAGCTCCAGAAAAATTATGAGAATTAGTTTCTCTTTGAGTCCCAAAACCTTGAGCCGTGAGTCCCCAACCATTGATAAGATTTCCAGGGAAAGCTTTGAGTGCATTATTCCAAGCATCATAAGCGCAATCAGGACAATGATTATAGTAGATCATAAGGCCATTTTGAGGCTTTACAATATAACTTGTTCCAATCGAAACATTGACCATCAGGGCAGGTTGAGCTTCAGTCAGCGAGAAATTTCCTAACAATGAATTCATATTTAAAGAGCCATTTTGTGGAAATGTTTTGGTAAGAGGATCTAAATAATAAAAATCAGCTCCCTCCACATTTTCGCCACTGGGAACCACGGATAATTTACTGCGAAATACACCAGTCGAATCAAAATAGCGATGAGGAGCAGTACGCGAAGAAAGCGTGAGAAGTTGATCTCCCGTAGTGTTGGGAGGAGTTAAAGGGGTGCATTCCATTTGAGTCGGATTGCCCAGAGAGTCAGTTGTTTTAATTTTATATTTATAGAGACAAGATTCCCACGCAGGTGATGAAGCTGTACTGCAGCCGCAAACTGTGACCATGCGAGTGAGAACATCAGTCATATTTGAAATACAACTACTTGGCGAAGTGGTAGGTAAATGAGAAACATAAGGATAATCCGTTGCTTGTGTTTCAAGATCATTGAGACAAGCATAGTCCTGAACAAGAGTAGAAAGGGGCACGCCGGCAATTCCTCCTGGTGGAGGAGGTGGTGGCGGAGTCACGAGATTGGGGCATACATAAAAATATTGAGGGTAGTTGATAAAGAGTTCAGGGTGATCTGGGTAAAGAATGGCATTAACGGGAGCCCAGCCCGTTGGATCACTTGAAATTGCCGATAGTTTCTGTGCTCCATGCTGAACACATTGATTAGATAAACAACATTTGGTGCCGTTACAATTACTGGCATCACAAGTAGAGCTTCCAGGAGAGCCTCCTGAGCCGTTTAAAGAAATTCCAAGACTGAGTTGAGAAAGAGAAAGGTTAAGACTTGAACCGATTGAATAATGGTTTTGACCGCCACTATTTCCTGTAAAGTTTGAACTAAAAAGATCAATCGAGACAGAGTTGAGTGTTGTCGAACACAAAGGGCAGACACTTCCAATATCGTATTTTACGTTACCTGCTCCAAAAGAATAAGTGGTTGAATCAATAATTTGGTTTCCTTCGCAACTTAAAGAATTGCCTAAGGTATCGCTGAAATCAAATTTAAGAAGTTTTTCATTTTGAGAAATCGTGGAATTATAGTACTGCATGTACTGAGCACGCACGCGAAGTTGTCTTGGCGCATAGCTTCCGGGAGCGACTAGCACATTAGAAAAATTCATCACAAGACATAGTTGAGCAGAGGAGGGATCAGAGAGTGAGTTTAAATAGTTATGAATATCATTACCTCTAAGAAAGACATCGTTCATAAGAGCATTATAAACAGTGAGGCTATTAGAGTAACTTGATGACGAATACCACTGAGTTTGAAGGTTGAGTCCAGAGGTGGGAGTGCCAGAATTATTCCCAGTATTATTAGAAGTTGAGCGCACGCGAACAGAACTCTTGGGCATACAAGAAGTCAGAGTTAAAATGAATAAAAGAAAAAATATTTTTATTTTCAACATAACCTTTTTATGACCCAATATTCTTATCGGAAAAATATTAAATTTCCATTACTTAAGTGTACCCGAGGCTTCTCTTTTTGCCTAGAAAAAGTGTTTTTGAGAGTCCCTCGAAGTTGATTCTCTCAAAAATAAGCCAATTATTTGTGGCAAAAATCGTAAAGATTTTACAAGGTCTCTATTTTATAAAAAAGTGGAGTGCTAAATTAAGCTTAAATTTAATAAATTGAAGGATTTCTATGAAAAAAATGTTAATTCTTTTCTGCGTGCTCAGTGCGTGCATGCTGTGCGCTGAAAATAGAAGAATTGAAGAAGTTCTTGAAGAAAAACCAACGATTTCTTTTGTGGGAGACTGCAAGGAGCCAGGTGTGATCATGGATAAAAGTGGGGTTCAAAAAATGGTGTCGACCCTTTCCTTTGCTCAGTGTAAAAAAATTTAAAAGCTATGAAGTAAAAGTTAATTTTTCTCAAGATTCTGATGACTGGAAGCCTTCAGAAGAAGTGATTGCCGGAACCCAGAAATATTATTCTCAAAACATTGGCGCTATTAAAAAATTTACCATGATTTATTCTCCTGAAAAAAATACTTATGCTATGGCCCAGAAAGTTTTTGAGAGCTGTCAAAATTATAGGAAGGCTCTTTTGAATTCAGTAAAAAGTCAAGGTCAGTGCGAGTAATATGAAAACAGCAGTATTATTAGTTAATTTAGGGACTCCAGATAAAGCAAATGTATGGAATGTTGCGAAGTATTTAACGCAGTTTCTCAATGATGAACGCGTGATTGATATTCATCCCATAGCTCGTTTTTTTTTAGTTAACTTTATCATTATTCCTTTTCGTGTTTTAAATTCAACTAAACTTTATCAGAAACTCTGGAGTGATAAAGGATCACCACTTCTTTTTCATCTCAAAGAATGTGCTCAGAAATTACAGCAAATCTTAGGTGAAAATGAGTATAAAGTTTTTTATGCAATGAGATATGGAAATCCTTCTCTTGAAGATATTTTAAAAGATGTACAAAAAGAAAATGCTCGCAAACTGATCATTGTGCCAATGTATCCTCAATACGCTAGCTCAAGCTCTGGTTCTTGTATTCAAAAAATATTGGAAGAAATAAAAAATTGGCAAGCTTTCCCGGAGATTATTATTAAAGGGCAATTTTATGATAACCATGATTATATTGATGCCGTTATAGATTCAATGCGCGGTAAAAATATCGCAGACTATGATCATGTACTTTTTAGCTACCACGGGCTTCCAGAAAGACAATTGGATAAGACATATGTTTCATCAAGCTTGTGTGCGGAGAATAACTGTGAAAAAGAAGTCACCGATCAAAATTATTTTTGTTACAAGTCGGCTTGCTATGAAACAACTCGTCTTCTCTCTCAAAAATTACAGTTAAAATCAGACCAATTTTCAATCGCTTTTCAGTCGCGCATAGGAAAAGGGTGGATCACTCCCTATAGCGATAAGGTGGTGGCAGAACTCGCACAAAATGGAATGAAAAAACTGCTCGTTTTTAGTCCTTCCTTTGTTGCAGATTGCTTAGAAACAACCGTTGAAGTTGGACAAGAATTTGCGGAGATTTTTAAAGAGCATGGCGGAGAGCGCTTAGATTTAGTTGAGAGTTTAAACTCCAATGATTCTTGGGTTGCCACTCTTCACAAAATAGTCCTAGAATACAAATAATACCATTTTCAAAAATTAATTATGGGCAGGCAAGCGAAGAGGAATCGCCGGAGCGTACACAAAAGTACGTGAGGACGATAACGATGAAGCTTTTTGATCCCAGAATTAATTTCTGGAAATGGTATAATGGTCCCATAGTTAAGCAGGATATAACTGGGCTTTCCTAAAGCTCCGTCCCAGGTTCGAGTCCTGGTGGGGCCGCCATTCATTTTATTGATTTGTAGCGCATTGAAGAAGCAAAGTAATTCCTTGTTTAAAGGAAAGATAAGGAGTCCGTAAAATATCGAGTCCTAAAGCTTCTTTTAAAATACTTTTTTGATGAGCAGGACTGAGATTGCAAAAGCCTGCTTTTTCATAACATTTGGGATGAGAATTAAAGCCAATCGTTTTCACATTTTGGCAGGTTAAATCATCGCGTTCACTGAGTTCTTCTTTGAGGCATTCTCGCACTTCGGCAATCCAAATAGATCTTTCATCATTCCACAGAGTTTCTTTTTGCAGAAATTTTTCACAGTATTTATAACCATAATCAACGAGATAATTCACCGAAAAATTATTAGTTTTTGGACAGTTTATGGCATCATTAATTTCTTTATAAAAAAGACAGGGACTCCCTTGAATCATCGCGCAGTTTACAAGAATGCAGAGAGATAGAGCTATTTTTCTCATTATGGGGGGTATATTTAACCTATTTTACGAGAAAAGAATAGCATTGTGCTGAATTACTAGGTATACCTCCTATTAACGTTTAATAGAATTGAAAGGAAAAATTATGGAAACAGGTATCGTAAAGTTTTTTAATGCAGTGAAAGGTTTTGGATTTATTACTCCAGACAATGGTGGAAAAGATTTATTTGTTCATGTGACTGGTGTAGAAAAAGGCCCGATCAATGATGGCGATAAAGTAAAATTTACAATTGGCGAATCTCCGAAAGGACCTTGCGCTGTGCAAGTTTGCCGTCAATAATAAAAAATTGTTTTTAGCTTAAGGTTAGCAATTTCTATTGCTAACCTCTCGTTCTGATATTCTTTCTTATCCTTATTTGTCAAAGAGATTTTTAGTGTATTTTGGTTTCGCTTTAAGGTATAAGCCTTAGATAAAGGAATCAGATGAATTTTTCAAAATTATGTATCGTTGGAATGACTTCGCTTGATGCGCCCATTACAATGCCCTCATCAGATATAGAAAGAAGAATTTCTCCGATTCTTGCTAAGTTTAAAATGAGACCACATATTATTACGGAACTGACGGGAATAATTGAAAGACGTTATTGGCATGAAGGAACAGAGCCCAGTGATGCGGCAACGCAAGTGGCTCAAAATTTATTTGCTAAAATTAATTTTGATAAAAATGATATTGATCTCATTATTAATTCGTCCGTGAGTAAAGACTGCATTGAACCTTCTATAGCCGCTATCGTTCACGGTAATTTAGGATTAAAATCAGAATGTCTTAATTTTGATATTGGCAATGCTTGCTTAGCCTTTCTCAATAGTATTGAAATGGCGGGATCGCTGATCGAAGCGGGCACGATTAAGCACGCCCTCATTGTGAATGCGGAAAGCAGCCGTTTGCCCGTTGAAACAACAATTAAACTATTACAGAATTCCGATATTGATGAAGTGATGTTTCGTCAAAATTTTGCCACATTAACGATTGGCTCAGGAGCGAGCGCGATGATTCTTTCTTCAAGCGATCTTTATCCTGAAGCGCCGAAAGTAGTGGGAGCCGTTAATCTAGCGGCATCTGCTCACCATAATCTTTGCAAGGGACAGCGCGACTCTATGCAAACCGATGCGAGCGGTCTTTTGAAAGCAGGACTAGAGCTTGCGCTCCAAACCTATCAGAAAGCATGTGAAAAACTTGATTGGAGCAATAAAAATTTTAAAAGCTTTATCATTCATCAGGTGAGTGAAATACATACTCAAAAATTATGTGAAGTTTTAGGAATTCCTAAAGATAAGCTTTATCCGATTTTTCAAAAATATGGAAATGTGGGACCCGCTTCAATTCCTATTGCGTTAGATAAAATGGTCAATGAAAATACCATGCAAAAAGGAGAGCGTCTGGCACTGCTTGGCATTGGGAGTGGTTTAAATTGCATGATGATGGAACTTTTATGGCAATAAATGAATATCCTTTTGAGTCTCATTTTGCTCAGCTAGGTGCCCTTAAGTATCACTATATTGATGAAGGCAAAGGAGTTTTAACTCTTATGGTTCATGGAAACCCGTCTTGGTCATTCTACTATCGCAACCTCATCAAAAAACTAAGTCCTGAGTTTCGAGCGGTAGCTCCAGATCATATTGGTTGTGGGCTATCGGATAAACCAAGTGACAAAGATTATTCTTATCAATTTAAAGATCGTGTGCGTGATTTAGGTCAATTTATCGATTCTTTAAATTACACTGGTAAAATAAATATTATTGCCCATGACTGGGGAGGAGCCATTGCTTGTGCTTGGGCAGGGACTCATGCCGACAGAGTCAATTCACTCGTCATGCTTAATACAGGGGCTTTTCATTTACCTCAAACCAAAAAATTTCCGTTAGCTTTAAAAATTATTCGCGACTCCAAAATTGGAGCTCATCTTGTTTTACGTCACAATATTTTTAGTGTCGGGGCTTCCCTTGTCGGATGCAAGATAAACAAAATGAATGCGGAGTTAAGGAAATTATACCAGCTTCCTTATGACTCAAAAGCAAACCGTCTTGCGACGTTGAAGTTTGTGCAGGATATTCCTTTAGACGCTAAAGATGCTAGCTTTGATCTTATTTCTCAAACAGAAAAAAATCTGAAAAATTTAAAAGACAAACCTATTTTACTTGCGTGGGGAATGAAGGATTTTGTTTTTGATAAATATTTTTTAAGTAAATGGATTGATCTTTTTCCTCATGCCAAAGTTCTTCGCTATGAAAATGCAGGCCATTATGTTTTAGAAGATATTGGTGAACCTTTATGCCAAGAGATTTTTGATTTCTTAAAAAGACAATGACAGAATTTCAAAATATTGCGCAGACTCTTACCTCAATGGCAAAGCTTGTTCCGGACTGTCCTGCAATTTATTTTCCAGTAAAAAAAATTTCAGAAGATGATTTTGATTACAAAGTATATTCCTTCAAAGAGTTGGA
>CAYQEW010000066.1:0-8792 GCA_964416605.1 uncultured Bacteriovoracaceae bacterium
CCTTTCAAGACAATCTCTCCTGAGTGGATGACAAAATTACAAGAAATCGGTTGGAATCGAATTGATGATCCGTACTCTTTCACAAATCAACTTTTAAAATTACTTGAACGGGAAAACTCCCTATAACTTTTCAATGTAGTGTGAGGCACTTCGAATAAAGTAAGTTCGAGAATTAAACGTAATCAATTCCATAAGATCTCTCATAAGCCTAAGAATCTCACCTTTTTTAAACAACCTACTTTTCTCAATAATCGTTCGTTCAAAATTATTACTTCCAGCAAGAGAGTCTGAGTCATACATCTTTTTTAAATGATTGATAAGAAGTGCAATTAATTCTCGATGCTTGCTCGTCCCCTGAAGAGAAAGAAGTATCTCGAAAAGTTCTTTGTGTCTTTTTTTATAAACTAAATCGACACAAGAAAAAAAATCATTTTTCTGAATATCAATAAGTAAATCACCCCATTCTTTTTCCGTAATCACTTGTGCGGGGTAAGCAATTGAAAACAAGTTCACATAAGTATCATATTCTAAATAGTCGAGAGGAATAATATCTAAGAAATGCCTTTCTACTTTTACATCAAATTTAACTTGATGGTGTCTTAGAAAATATTGCAAACATATCTTATTATCCCAAGATCTCGGAACGCTGACT
Organism: uncultured Bacteriovoracaceae bacterium; assembly: GCA_964416605.1. Taxonomy (GTDB): domain Bacteria; phylum Bdellovibrionota; class Bacteriovoracia; order Bacteriovoracales; family Bacteriovoracaceae; genus CAYQEW01. The sequence goes on from CAYQEW010000066.1 coordinate 653, forward strand.
TCTATTTTTTGAATATTCTGATTCTTCTCAAATGCTTTAAATTTAATTTTATTGGTAAAATTCAAAACAATGTAATGCTCGTCAACATTCGTTCTTTTTAACTCTTCAACCATTTCAAGAGATAAGTCTTCTGCCGCATTTATAATAAGAGAGTCACAAATACCAAAAAGATCTGCTCCCTGTAAATTATCCTGCAAATGCGCAAGAGAAATATCTCCCGCATGACTCGTCTTCCATGTCACTAACGAAAATTTATTTCGAAGTGCTTGATTGGAAAAAGAAGTTGTGTATGAATCTTCATGAAAAAATGCAACAATTCCAAAAGATACTGTTTGAATCGCTTTTTCGATCTCCCAAAGATAAATCTTATTAGAACTCATAAAAAAGCACTTCTTTAAATTTATTAACACTTTTTTGTGATAGTTCTTTTAAAACAAGTCTTAAAAGAGCTTCATTTTGAGTTGAATTTAGATTTTGAGCATCCTCTGAATTAACATTTCTTGAATATTTTTGAGAAACGGTAAAAGAATAGCTGCGTAAAACATCCTTTTTTTGCTTAATGATTGAGAGCAATTTTTCTTCTGCTAGCTTATCTAATGAATTCAGAAAGTTTCGACTACTAATAACAAAGAAATGAACTGTAAACTGAACCATTGAACTACTTGGAATATAGAAGCTAGGGCGCAATTCACCGTTTTTAGTCGGCTGAACATTGGCAACAACTCGGTCCGAGGCATTGAGAACTTTTTCAAGCTTTTCTTCCATTGTCACAATCGAATAAATATAAGCATCCGCAACTTCTTTATGAGATGTTAGCGTAATATCTGGCAATTCGTTAAAGGTATCTTCCAACGCGAGAGTTACAAAGGTTGGAACTTCAGGCAAAAAACCTTCCTCTCTTACTGGTAAAATATAAATACTACTTATACGATTTTCTTTAAAAAAATGAGTTTTATCATCGAAATGATAGCCGGCACAAGAGGCTAAAAAGAAAGTCATAAAAAAAAACTTTAGCATACCCTCTCATAGCACTACAAAAGACATAATGCCAAGTAAGTAAAGTTGTGCTAGAAAATAAAAATGCCTTTTAAAAGCCTAGATTTTTTACTCAATCATTCTGATGACAAAAAAGTAAGCTCTCAATTTTTACGAATTATTAGTCATTGGCCCAATATTGTGGGTGAGAAGCTCGCCGCCACAACTCTTCCTCAAAAACTCATCAACCATAAGTTAATTGTTGTGACGAAACACTCCTCTATTTCCCAACATTTAAATCTCATGTCTGGTATGATTGTAGCCAAAATACATTCTCAATTTCCCGTTATGAAAAAAGAAGTACAGAGTATTCAATTTAAAGTTAACCCTAGTCTTTTTGATTCCATGGTTGAAGAACGAATTCAAGTATCTTCAACTCAAAATACATCCATTCTGGAAACAACCCCTGATTATTTAATTAAAAACGCCAAACAATTTTTTAATGAGATGGAAGAAGGAGAAGAAAAAAATTCTTTAATTTCTATCTACATCCAACTTCATAATCCAAAATAAACGACCTAACTCCTCTCTTGTCTTAATAATTTTAATACCTTTTTTCTTAATATCTTGAGCCAGTAAATTTTCCCACCCCTTAGGTGAACAAAAAATAAAATAACTTTTAGCGTTCATGAGAGAAAAAATACTCTCGAAAATGGCTTTCAAACCAACTAACGAAATTGAACGGCACAAAGCTTTTTCAGGATGAGGCGATACACGATGAGTCCCCTCTAGAAAATAAGGTGGATTCATTAATATTAGATCTATATCCTGTATCAAAAAATTCTCGATTTCATCAATAATAATTTTATAATCAGCTTTGTCTTTTAAAAAAGATGAGCAATTCTCATGTAAAAAAGAACTAAATTTTTCTTGTTTCTCAACAAATTGTATAGACTTTAAAAATGGGTAAGATAAGAAGAACTCTATTCCTACGACGCCGCATCCTGCTCCAAGATCTATAGCATTTTTGATATTGAGATTATTTTGCAAACAAAAATCTGCCGCAAATTTTGCAAGAAAAACACTATCTTCTGAAAATGAGTAGAAATCAGGCTGTTGGTACAATTTTTACTTTAAATTATTTTTTCCAAAGTTGACTCAGACTGCTTTAGAAGAAAATTTCGATAAATTCTCTTTCGATAATAAAGTAAAATGATTAAAAATATAAAAAGCACCATCAATAAAAACTTCAATAAATTTGATGTTAAATTTTTGATACCATCTTTTTGACTATTTATATTAGTAATTATTTCAGGTTCTTTTGGAACAACGTCGTTAAATAGCAATTTATTAACAAGATTTTTTTCTCTAAAGAAAAACCAGTGGCCATTACCTTCACAAATCTCATCATCATCATGCAATTGATTTTGAGAGAGGTATTTCAAAAGATCCTCTTTTGACATCGGGCCAATAATATTAAGTGTTTTTGTTCGAATTAACCATTTCATATTAACGAATGGAAATAAGCCCTAATAAAGAAGCTAGATCATGGTCATTAAATTTAATTCCAGCACTGACTGTAAACGTTTGATCATGTGATTTGGAAATCAAATTTTCTCCTGTTAGCCGCGCATAAAACATATTCCAAATTCTAAACTCTGTATTAAGCCTTACATAAGGATTTTGCTTTTCATTATAACTAAAAGCATCAAGTGAAATAATACTGTTTGCTTTTGTCCAATGGTAATCAGCTCCAACTCCTCCTTCTGACTCAATAATACCAACTCTAAAGCCCCAAGGACCAAATCTACGACCGAGCATAGCATTAAATTTCAGAGCATTTTTTTTAAGTAAAACTTTATTTTCAACGGTAGTTACACCATTTATTGTTGAGGTTGTTTGGGTTTCAGTATCAACAACTCCTCCAAATTTATTAAACGCGGCACCTAAACGATAAAATCTTTCTGGAGCAGTATACAAATCGACATTAAATTGAGTTTGACTGCCGTAAGCAGAATTTTTCCCGGTAAAAATACTGACCTCTGCTTCAATATTATTAATTCGGTTCATAATTTTGCCAACACTGGTGAGAGTATCATCAACTTTATTAATCACTTCTTCATCTCGAAGAAGTTTACCAACTGTCCCTTTCCCCGCTTTAACATCTCCAACGACCACACGAATATCGCTCATGGTTTGTTTTGCATCAAGGAGTATTGGCTCAACATTTTTAAGATAACTCATCAGAGATTCTCTTTGATTGCGATCCGTCTCATACGCTAATTGAGCTGTCACTCGATTCACATTATCAATAATATTCGATAGTTTCGCTTCATTGGCCGCAATCAGGCGTTTAAGGGTAAAAGTTGTTTCATTAATATTCATCACAATTTCTTTCATTAAATTGCGATTATCTTTATGAAGAGATTCTCTTATCGCCTTCGCTATTTTTTTTATTTCATCCAATGTTTCAGAAGCGTTATTAGTTAAATTCGCCATCCCGTTACTTTGAACAGACTTAACAATACTTCCTTCTTCTAGACGTTTTAAATTCTGATTCCCTGTAAAAACTTCAATATACTTATCTCCTAATAACCCAACGGTTTTCATCGAAAGATAAGAATCACTCGTTAGTTTTATATCTTCTTTTAATTGGAAATGAATGAGAGCTTGATTGTTAACAAGTTCTACCTTTGTTATTTTACCCGCATTTATTCCAGCAACCTTGATAGAAGATTTTTCAAAAATTCCTGTTGCATCAGAAAAAACAACTTTATAGTTTATATGCTTACCAAATCCTGATTGATTGATTGTGAGCATAAAAGAAGTAAAAACAAAACATCCCAGGGCAATTAATGTAATTAAGCCGACTTTAAATTCACTCAAAGCATCATCCTTATAAAAATAATATTGCCTTTATTGTAAAGGGACTTTTCTTATAACTCAAGAAATCTTCTTATGTGAGGGTGGGTAGATTTTTTAAACTCACTTGTTGGTAAAAATTCAACAATATGCCCTTTTTCAAGAAAAGCAATATAGTCAGAAATCTTCAAGGAAGCCTCAACATCATGAGAAATAATAACTGAAGTTAATTTAATATCGCTATTCTTTTGCGCAGTACTGACAATTAAATCATTGACCATTTTAGTTGTAATTGGATCTAGACCGGTGGTTGGTTCATCGTACAAAATAATTTTTGGATTAAGAGCCAAGGCTCTGGCGAGTCCAACTCTTTTTCTCATTCCTCCTGAGAGCTCTGAAGGTAATTTACTAAAAGATTCTTCAGTAAGTGCCACGGATTCCATAAGGCTTTTTACTTTCGTGACAATCTCTTTTTCTGATAACTTGGTAAATTCTCTGATCGGAAAAGCGACATTTTCAAAAGCACTTAAAGAATCAAAAAGAGCTGCATACTGAAAGAGCATTCCAAAATTTTTTCTAAAATCTCTTATTTCATATTCATCCAAATCATTAATGGCTTGCCCTAAAACAAAAATTTCTCCTTCATCGGGTCGAGTTAATCCAAGAATATGTTTTAATAAAGTTGATTTTCCTGCACCTGAAAAACCTAAAATCGTTGTGATTTTACCTTCAGGGATATCAATTGAAAGATCATCAATGACTTTGTAATGATTATAAGATTTGGAAATATTTTTTATTTGAATAGAATATTCCATTAGAGAATCCTAACTAAAAAGCTGGTTAAAAAGAAATCAACGATGAGAACAACGATCATGCCCCAAACAACTGCCATATTGGTGCCATATCCAACCCCATCTGCTCCGCCTTTAACATTAAATCCTTGGTGAGTCCCAATAGTTGAAATAAGAAAACCAAAAACCACTGATTTAATGAGACCTTCAATAACATGCTCTATTTTGACAATAGAGCTTAACTTAGAAAAATAAAGAACTGAATCAATACCTAAGACTTTAGTTCCAATAAGCCATGAACCCAAATTCCCAATCACTAAAAAAATAATAACAAGCATTGGCATAACGAGAGAGCAAGCAATAACTCGAGGTACTGCAAGATATTGAATGGGATTAATTCCCATAACTTTTAAAGCATCAATCTGTTCTGTTACTTTCATCGAGCCAATCTGTGCTGCCATCGCTGCCCCACATCGCCCAGCAATGATCAAGCCCGTAATAACAGGGCCCAATTCTTTGGCAAGAGAAATAGCCACCACTGGACCGATAAAGGAATCGGCACTAATTGCCTTAAAGCCCATATAGGTCTGATAGGCCATAACCATTCCAGTAAAACTAGATGAAAGAACGATGAGAAATAAGCTTTGATTGCCGACAAAAACAATTTGTTCCAAAATTTGCTTTTTACGAAAAGGAGGTTTGGAGACCCATGCAAAAATTTTTTGAACAAACAGGGTATATTTTCCCAAACCATCAATAACATACAAAATTGTTGCACCGACTTGGGAAACAAAACTCACTAAAATATCTTTTAAAATAAACATATCTATTAGTTTGTCACATATTTTCTTAAAATTCGAGAAGAAATCTGAGTTGTAAGAGTGTAAGGTGATCCCTGAGACTGATGAAATAAACGATAAAAATTATCATCATGCCTAGACCATAATGGAAAGACATCTCCAGCTTTTATTTTTTTATTTTTAGGAAAAAGTAAAAAGGTTAGATCCATATTAACTTTAGCGATAATTTTAACAGGATCACCATCGATGAGAAGATCTGTTCCTTGAATAAGAGTTGAAAATCCATCCCCATAACCAAAATTAGCTATAGCAACTTGAGAATCTTGGCTTAGCATTGTATTTCCATAGCCCAGCAAATCACCTTCTCGCAAAGTTCGTACCGCAATGATTTTAAAATAAAAACTTGAAATCAAGTTAGAACAATGACTAAAAGGATAAAGCGGATCTCCACCATAAAGAGCTAATCCTGGGCGAACATAGGATTCATCTTGAAACATTGCCTGTTCAATATAAGCCGAATTCCCAATAGAGGTATTTTTTACAATACAAGCTGTTTTTAAAGAAGAGATGATTTCACTAAACACCGCTTGTTGTTTTTTTACTTGTGATGAATCTTGCATATAGGAATCAGATAAATGACTTATGACATGAAAAATTTCTCTTTGATTATAACTTTTACATAATCGGATAATCTCATCAAGCATTGATTGATCCAATCCGAGGCGATTCATTCCTGTATTAAACTTTAAAACAAGAGGAAGATAACGTTGAATATTATGACTAAAATATATTTTTAAACTATCGAGATCACTTATAACTGGTATTAAATTCCATTCAACAAACTGATTGAAAGAACTTTCAAACTCCAAATCAGAAAAAACAAATATTTGTGCTCCTATTAAAGATAAGTTTTTTCTTAAATCAATTCCTTCTCCAAGCGTTGCAACTCCAAAATCTTTTATTTTTAATTCGTTAAAAAGAAAGTGAGTAATTGGAATTGATCCGTAGCCATAAGCATCTGCTTTAACCATGGCTAAAATTGATTTTCCTTCAGCTTTCAAAGACAAGCTTCGAACATTCTTTTCTAACTGAGAAAAGTCTACTTCTAAAAAAGAACTATACCTCATAAGAAGTAATATTCAGTCTATCCGTGTTTATTTTATAAGAATGTGTTGAAGTTTTTGATTGAGAATTTACCAACAAATTCCCCTGCTCTAATTTATTCAAAGAACGAATATCTGTAACAAAACTAAGCTTTATCTTGTCTTCATCCATAAGATGAATATTTGAATCAATAAAATAATGGGCAAGATCTATTGAATTAAGTAAAAATTCAATTTCAACCATTTTTTTATAACGAATAGAATTATCAACTATTAAAAAAAATCCACTTGTTCCATTTTCAACAACAATAACATTTTCCCCTAACATTAATGTTATTTTCTCCATCAATGCACTGTAATAAGTTTCCCAAGAAAAAGGACTTGTTTTACTTACAACTGATGATACGACCAGTGAAAGGTCACAATAAATAAATCTCCAATCTTGATTGGGTTCAATATTTTTTAATACTTCCAACATTTTCCAAACAGAGATTTTCTTTTGGCTTTGATCTTCTGATGATCGGAGCAAACTTAACTGATACAGCTCATTCATTCTACTTTGTAAATTATTGATCATTTCAGAAGATAGATTGTTGTAACAATTTAAAAAAACAACCATATCTGGAAATTTCTTATTTCCTAATAAATTCAAACAAACAATATTCTCTCCAAGATACTCTCTGGCAACATCGTAAATCTGCTCTTGGATACTGCCATTTATCCCCTGACTCATCTCTTCTTTTAAAAATTTAAGTCTCGGAAGATCTTTGTAATGAAACATTTCCAGCATGGGAGAATACACCGAGTTTTCATATTGAGAAAGCGCATAACAACTCGAACGAACTATATTTATTTTTGACTGCAATACTTCAAGCATTTTAGGTAAAAAATTATGGGATGAAGGCTGAAGATTTTTTAATGTAGTCATGATATCTTCGACCAATTCTTGTTCCTCAATAAATTCTTTACATTTATTGAGATTGAGCCACAGTTTATTAATTTTTTCAGCTGATTGAAGATTTTTTCGCTCAAATTCTTCAATTTGAATTGTTTCTATTTTAGACTTGGTAAGCTGAAGAAGGATTGATTTGATTTGAAGTCTGTCTGGAATATCATCTCTAATAATTCCTAAACAATAAGAATTTTCTGTAACCTGATCTAGAAATTTTCGTCCAACACTCGAAAGAGATTGATAATAAGCAATCGGTAATTCTTGAGATTTAATTTTAGGATGTGTCAAAAATTGAGTTTCAGAACTTTCAACTAAAGCAGTGTCGATAATCACGAGAGATAGTTTTTCTCTACTTGTCGCTAACCACAAATCTTCCAATGATTCAAAGATTTGTGCATTTACCCCAAATTCACGCAAAACGACACTAATATTACTGGCTCGTTGCCAATTTTTAAAAAGTAGGGCTATTTCTAATTGACCATTCATATATCTCTCCCTGAATACGAAAGTTCACTTAATTATTAGAGAAATAATGGCTTATGGCAAATAGAATCGACTAAAGCGAATTAGGTGTCATCATCGACTTCAAGACGGCCTAAAGAAAAATCTCTTGACTCTAAATTAATGTCATCATCTTGATCATCTTCGATATATTCT
>CAYQEW010000067.1:0-8757 GCA_964416605.1 uncultured Bacteriovoracaceae bacterium
TAAAGCTAATGTGTCTGGCGAAAATTTAGATTCTGATTTTGTTGATCTTGATACTTTTCAAGCAAATGTTCTTCTCGACAAAGAACATTTGAAAATCAATAGAGTTTCTGCTCAGTATAAAAAGGGTCAAATACTTTTGACCAAGCCAGCGATTCTTTTTGATTTACACAAAAAAGAATTTTTCCCTAGTCTTGTGACGGCTCATTTTACCGATTTTTCGATAGCGTCCGGTTTGAAAAAAGCAAAAAAAATTCTTTATCCGCTTCGAGGCAATTTTACTGGCGATTTGAATTTTGAGCTTCCCTTTAAAAATGATTTAAAATTTAAAGTATTAAAAGGGAGTAAGATCAAAAAATTTTCATTTGTTGGGGATAAAAATTTTGTTTTATTTTCAAATCCAGAAGTTCTGATTCAGCATTTTGATATTGAGATTAATCATGAGGATGTTTATTTGGATGTTGAGTCCGATTGGCAGGGAAGTCCCTTGCTTGCCAAAGGGAATATTAAAAATGGAATTTTTGACATTGATGGTTATGTTGAAGATTTTGATTATGCAAGTTTGGGTAATTTAGCAGGACTCAATTTACTTGGAATCGCTAACGCTGATTTCACGGTCAGAGGACAGAAACAAGATGTTGTTTTAAGTCTCAATACTCAAAATAAAGTAGGGAGTATTTTAGGATTTAATTTAGGTAATCTTGATACTGATTTGCAAATTGATTTTGGTAAGCATTTAATCAACATCGATAATGGCCGTGGAGTTATTGAGAATGATAAGTATCAAATGGAAGGAGAAATTAATTATCAAAATAAAGATATTTATTTAAAAGTGAAACATCATAATTTAAGTTATGAAAATCTAAAACTAGTCTATGCCCCAATTTTTTCTAAGTTATCCAATATGCCTAAAAATGAAGATGTGAAATTAAATCTTAAAGCCGACTATGAAGTTTCAGGAAAAACTGATTTGAACTTACTTAACGTGCAAGGAAATATTTTTTCAGATAGATCAATTCTTTATAAAGAAAAATTTGCGTCAATGTCGACGATCTTTTCGTTTGATAAAAGAATCTTTAAAATGGATAGAATTAAATTAAAAAAGAATCCTTCCGAAATAAAAGGTTCTTTTGTTTATAATACTCTCACCTCAAAAGGAGAGTATTCTTTTAATTTAGATAAAATTGTTTTTTCCGATTTAGATAATTACCCCAGAGATTTTTTTCAAATTGATGGGGATCTAGCTGCTAAGGTAGAAGGAAAAATTGAAAATGGTTTTAATAATTATCAAGTTGATCTTGGCTTAACTCAGTCAAATGTTTTTGGCGAAAAGATTCCCGATTCGCAGATTTATATTAAAAACCTAGAGAACCAATTTAGTTATGATGTAAATCTTCTCGGTAATCAACTCCATTTAAAAAACTCCGAAAATAAAATGAATGAAAAATCATCATCTCTTGTTTTGGAAGCAAATATCTTAGATATAAAAAGTTTTTTGAAATGTTTCCTTGGCCGTCAGATGGGAGAATCGTCTCTAGTGGGACAATTTATTTCTCATTTAAATGTTAAATATAATCCTAAAAATATCCATAGTATGGACCTAGAGTGGGATGTCGATGCTTTTTCACTCATGAGTCACAGTAAAAAAATAAAAATAACCCAACCTTTTTCTTTAAATATTGATAATGGAAAAATTAAGTCTACGCTACTTTCTCTTTTTTCAACTAAAGAAAATTTGAAGATCTCATTTGCAGGGGATCTAAAGTCGGAATATAAGATCACTGGTAGTGGCTCATTGCCAGTTTTCTTTTTGCCTTTTTTACATTCAATTATTACTTATGCCGATGGAGACTTAGATTTAGATTTTATCTATAGTGATTCTCAAAATACTTTTAAGATTAATTCAGACAATTTAAGACTTGGGGTTTTTAAATTTCCGGCAGAAATATCGAATATAAAACTAAGAAGTAGTTTAGATAAAAATATTTGGACGTGGGATAAAACGGTTATTGAATTTGATTCCGGAAATGTTGTTGCAAGTGGTGATTTGATATTTGAAACATTTCTTCCATCTCTTAATCTTGATATGATTTTAAATCAAGCAAAATTTAAAATCCATGATAAATCCTATGCTTACCTTAATGGAAAAACCAAATTTATCGGCTCACGAATGCCCTACACCTTACAGGGAAATATTGAAATCGATAAGTCATATGTATACAATGAGTTTTCTGATTTTCAGAAAGAAGAAGAAATTGATTTTAGAGATAAAAAATTTTTTCCTAAAATTGCGAATAAAAATGAGAATGTTTTCTTGCGCTATGATCTCAATGTCGTCACTAAAAATCCTTTTGTCGTTAAGAATTCTATGTTTGATATGAGTTTTATGGGAGATGTAAAAGTTAAAGGTGATCTTAATCAACCCGAAATGGAAGGGACGGTGAGTTTAGCGGGTCCCATTTCCCGAATGATGATCAATAATTCTACTTTTCAAATGCTTTCAGGCAAAATGAATTTTTCTTTCTTAGAATATTATCTCAATCCTAAACTAGATTTTGTTGGCAAGAGTAATTTGGGTGATTATGAAATAACAATTCTGGTAAGTGGCGCAGTGGATAATTATAAAGTGCAATTCGATTCTAGGCCCTCTCTAAGCAGTGAGGATATACTTTCTCTTTTGACCTTTGGTTATAAAATTTCTGATTCAAATCAAATAACTGATTCAGATCGGAACTCTATGGTTTCTACGAGAGTTGGAAGTTTGATTTTAAATAGTTTAAGTTTTAATAAGTTATTTAAAAATTCTCTTGGGTTAGATTTTTCTTTGGGAACCGATACTCAAAATAGTCAGCAAAGTTATTTTTCAAAATCAAACGTGAGTGGGACGGTGGCAGGAGGTCAAAATCGCTCATCGACAAAAATTGAAATTAGTAAAAATATTGGTAAAAACCTATCGGTAAGTGCTTTTAGTACGGTGGGAAGCTCTGCGGGGCTTAGACAGGGCATGAGGATTAAGCAAAAAATTAAAAATAATATTTCCCTAGAGGGAGTCTTTGATGTTAACTCCAATGAGGAAAACCAAGAAAGTTTTACAAGTTCATCAATTGGAGCGGATCTTAAGTTTAAGTGGAATTTTGAATGAAAAGTATTACTTATTTTTTATTTTTTATTTTTGCGCCAATGCTATTTGCTCAAGTTGAAGTAAGTAAAATAAATCTATTTTCTAATTTAGATCAATCAAAAAAATTTAAAAAAGATGTTGATAATCTTTTGGGAAATCATCTTAATGAAAAAAGTATGGGAGATATTCTTCTTAAGGTTTTTTATAAACATCAGATCCAAAATCCGTACTATGTTTTGGATAAAACTGAACTTTCTATTTATGGTATTTATCCTGAGGCAATAAAAGACGTTAAATTTACTACTTCTGGAAAAAAAATTCCCTTTGATTTTGAATTTATATTTCCCTTGGCAGGAGATCGCTATACTTTGTTAAGTGCTCAGAAATCATGCACTCAGTTTACCTCCTTGGCTACGCGAAGGGGTTTTTTCAATCCTCAATGCACATTTACTTACAATAATAAAATTCTAGAGTTCAAGTTAGATTTTGAAAAAAAAGATAAGGTTAAATCAATTGAGATCGAAACAAAATCTCCTTATTTACGCGATGTTTTAATAAAGGAAATTGCCGAATTTAAATACCAATATTTTGATCAAGAGAAATTTCGACTCAAACTAGACGCTCTTTCGCAGCTTTTTATTTCTCAAGGATATTATCTCAGTAATATTTCAGCAGAATACAAATACAATAAAAATGAGGTCGCCGTTAAGATTGTTTCTCATGGAGATGAGCAGTTTATTGTAAAGGTTGATGGAGTCGATGAGGATTTACGAGAGCTTATCCGTTCAAATATTAGAACAAATCTTTCTCAGCGGAAAAATGGATTTGACGAGGAAGGAATTAAAGCAACGGTCGATTTTGTCATGAAGGATAATGGTTATATTGATACTAAAATTACTTCAAAAATAGAGAACTATGTTCTTGCGAGTGGCGAAAAATTTATTAAATACAGCCTTAATATTAGCAACTATACGAGACGTTTGATTAATGAGATGAGTTTGACGGGCAATTCTTTAGTTTCCTCTGATTATTTATTTGAATGTGTAAAAAAAACGACTCCAGAAAAAATAAAATATTTAGATGAAAATAAATTAAAGTTAATGAAAAAATATTTAAAGCAATGCTATTATGACAAAGGTTTTCTCACCGTTGAAATACTCGACCCCCTTATTATTCCATTTGATAAAAATATGTATAATGTTGTTTTTCGTATTAAGGAAAATCAACTGACGACACTTGGTAAAATTTCTTTTCTTGGAGTTGATGATAATTCTTCTTTGGAAATAAAAAAAAGACTTAGTTTTCAAGAAGGTTTTCCTTTTAATCCTTTGGAAATGTCTCATAATAAAGATTTGATTATTAATTATTTGAAAGAACAGGGATATCTTGACGCAACAATTGCTCATTATAATGAATCGATGCTTGATTATAAAGAAACGATTGATGAAGTAGATTTAAAATATACGGTAGAACAGGGAAAAAAATATCGCTTAGATAAAGTTGTTATCTTAGGACTCAACAAAACGAAATTTAAACTGATTCATCGCAAATGGGAGAATCTTAAAAACTCCACAATTACGGCGCTTCTTTTAAATAAGATGGACGCAGATCTTCGCGCTTCAAATCTTTTTCAAAAATTTTCGCTAGAGGTTGTGCCCAACCCAAGTGAGAAAGAGTTTGCCAATATTGTGGTAAACGTCCAAGAAAAGAAGTATGGAACAGTTGAACTCTCGCCAGGTTTTAGAACTGATTTGGGTGCGATCATTACAGGAAAAGTAAGTTACGATAATTTATGGGGAATGGATCGCTCAATATCACTTCTAGCAAGTGTCAATGAGCGCTTTACAAATTCTCAACTCAATGAAAAAAGACCCGCTTTAGATAAGAAATTTCTTGAATACAAATCAGAGTTAAAATACACTGACTTTAATATTCTTAATTCTCATATTGATTATAATATTTCTTTTTCGAATCAATCGAGAAGGTATTATAATTTTGATGCCAACCTGACTCAGCTTTCTAATGTATGGGCCTATAATTTATCTCCTAGTACGAACCTTTCTTTAGAGTATCTTGTTGAAAGTATTCAGCAAAGAAATGCTTTAAATACTAGAGACAATGACAGCTTTCAGGTAGAAAGTATTATTCCAAGTTTTTCTTTTGATAAACGCAATAATAACTCCAATCCAACTAAAGGAATTTTCTCTAACTTTTCAGTGGAGATCGCCAATAATTATTTTAGAAAAAATACGGATGTGGATTATATAAAGCTTTTGTCGCGCAATAAACTCTATATTCCTTATAATAATGGAGCGCTTGCCCTGAGTCTCGCATTAGGGTTTCAGAAAAATAATTCCAATGAATATACCTTACCGAGTATTAAAATTTTGCGTTTAAGCAGCGTGGATATTGTGCGGGGTTATTCTGATGTGGAACTTAATTATCAGACGAAGTCTAGCAAGGATATTTCGGAATTACTTATTGAGGACTCTGCATTTTTGATGAGCTTTAAATTGGAACCAAGATTTTTTATCAATAAAGACTTCATGGTGGGGGCATTTTTTGATGCGGGCCGAGTTGGGGTTGATATGCAGGACCCGTTTTCAGTTAATTCCTCTGTGGGCATCAGTTTTAAGTACATTACCCCGGTTGGAAGTATTAATTTAGACTATGGCCATAAATTACACCGCAGGGACCTTGGGGGAGCTGAAGAGTCCCCAGGCCGGGTACATTTATCCATAGGCTTTTTTTAGTCTTGACAGGATTTTGGATCAAGGCTATATTCCCATGCTTTAGGATACAAATTATTAATTAAAAATGGATAAATTATGTACACACAAAAGACCTTAGTAGCTAAGACTCAAGAAACAGACATGAAATGGTACGTTGTTGATGCTTCGGAACAAGTTGTAGGAAGACTTGCATCTCAAATTGCAAAAGTTCTTCGCGGTAAACATAAGCCGGACTTTACTCCTAATGCTGATACAGGTGATTTCGTTATCGTAACTCATTGTGAAAAAGTAGTTTTTACTGGTAAAAAAATGACTGATAAAAAATACTACTCTCATAGTGGATATGTAGGTGGGTTAAAAGAAAGAACAGCTCAAGAAATGTTGCAAAAGCACCCAGAAAGAGTTATCTACAATGCCGTTAAAGGAATGCTTCCAAAAACGACTCTTGGAAGAAAGCAATTAACAAAATTGAGAGTATTTGTTGGTGAGTTTCATGATCATGATGCTCAAAAACCAGAACCGTTGAAATTATAATTTATATATAAAGCTTAAAGGATAGAAAATGGCTAAAACTGGAAAAACTTATTTATCTCACGCAGTCGGCAGAAGAAAAACTTCTGTAGCAAGAGTTTATATTGCTGCGGGGAATGGAAAAATTACTGTTAACCACAGAGAACTTAACGATTATTTTCCTAAGGCAACAAGTCGTTATGTGATTAAGCAACCGATGAATACACTTGAGCTTGCAGATAAATATGATGTAACAATCAACGTTTACGGTGGTGGATCAACTGGACAAGCTGGAGCAGTAAGAATGGGAATTGCAAGAGCATTAGAGAAAATCAATGCTGCTTGGAGACCAGAACTTAAAAAAGCAGGATTTCTTACACGAGATGCTAGAAAAGTTGAAAGAAAGAAATACGGTCTTTCTGGTGCAAGAAAATCTTATCAGTTCTCTAAAAGATAATATTTTAGCGACAATACTAATTCTAAAAACCCGTCTTATGGACGGGTTTTTTTTTATCAAAATCTATGAGTGATAAAATTATAATTCAAGGAGCACGAGTCAATAACCTAAAGAATATTTCTTTAGAAATTCCACTTGGTAAGCTCACTTGTTTTATGGGCCCCAGCGGATCAGGAAAGTCTTCTCTCGCTTTTGGTACCCTCTACAAGGAGTCTCAACGAAGACTCATGAATTCATTTCCCAATTCAGTTAAGTTTTTTATGGATAAACCAGCCGCTGTCGATGTCGATTTGATCTATCCAGTTCTTCCGTGTTTTGGACTCGCTCAATACAATCCCATTAAATCAAGTCGCTCTAATGTGGCAGATATTTGTCAGCTCTCAGGTTTATTGCAAAATCTCTACAGTGTCTTTGCAGAGCCTTGTTGTTCAGAGCATGGTGTAAAACTGATTTTTGATCAGCATCTTGATGACCTTAAAATTATTGAAAATGCCAATGATGATAAAGTAAGTTTTTTTCTTCATCGCAAAGACTATTATAAATATTTTGCTATCGATCATTTTCCTTCAAGATCTTTTCATGAGACCGAAGGAGTTCGCCTCTTTAACAAAGAGGATCTTTATTTTGAAGTATGGAGAGTTTCTAAAAAAAATCCCGATCAGTTATTTAAATATCTTGAAGAATATCAAAATATTGTCGCCCCTCTTTTTTATATGGCTCAAGATAAAGTTTTGACATCTTTTAGTATCAAAAAATATTTTAAATGCCCCATAAATTCTTGTAAAGAACGTTTTGAGGCAAAAGTTTATCCTGCTCATTTTAGTTCTTATAATGCACTGGGAGCTTGCAAGAGTTGTTCAGGGTTTGGCGAAAAACTGGTTTGGGATGAAAAAAAATTTTATTCTGAAGATAAATTTATTGTTTTTAAGCTAAAAAAATTTGCACCTTATGAAATTAAATTTGAGCTAGAGACCAAAGATAAAAATTGGGAAGAAAAAGTAAATATTTTTTGGAAGGGCAAAGGCAAATATCCAGGAGCCCTTCATGTGCTTTCTTTACTAGAGCGCAAAAGATATCGTCCCGCCATTCAGATTATGCTTCGCAACTTACAAAAAGAAATCACTTGCCCAGAGTGTTTGGGCACCAGACTTAGTTCGCTCGTGCAAAATTTTTCTTTTCAAGGACTTCTTTGGAAAGATTTGTGGCATAAAAATTTTAGTGAATTAAAAATTATTTTTGATCAAATGAAGTCACATGATAACAAAATGAGCAGGTTGCTTCTTCCTATCCAAAGCATTATTCAGATGGCGCAGGAAATTGGAATTGGGCATTTAGCCTTGTTGCGAAAAACCAAAAGTCTTTCGACGGGTGAGTATCAAAGACTTCTTTTACTCAAATTTCTTTCTTATGAAGGATCAGGCTCTCTTTTTGTTTTAGATGAGCCCAGTTTGGGATTAGACGAAAAGGAACAGCAAAAACTTTATTTGGCACTTCGCAAACTCATTGATCTTGGAAATACCGTTGTACTCGTCGAACACAACGATTATTTTTTAGAAAGAGCTGATTGTCTTTTTGATTTTGGACCAGGAGCTGGAGAGTTAGGAGGAGAGGTAAAGCGCATTTCTTTTGCCAAAAAAAACAATGATACTTTCACCTCTAAAAAAATTCAAAACTATTCTTGCAGCGAGTTTAAAAATATCACCTGCTTTGATCGCCATTTTGCAGATGCTAAAATTTATTGGAATGCAGTGTCTTGGATTCACGGTCCATCGGGCGCAGGAAAAACCAGTGTCTTTGTTCGAGGCATCGCTAATTTTTTGGCTCAAAAGTTAAAAGAAGATGAAATTTTATCTCCTAGCGCCTTGATCGGGCAGATCAAAGGAAGCATTCCGCCATTAGAAACCATTTTTTTTTCTAGCTCGAACTATTCAACCAAGAAT